>DASTGQ010000250.1:0-8854 GCA_035718985.1 Gemmatimonadaceae bacterium | reverse complement strand
CGATCGGCACGGCGCTCGACCGGCCCGGCGTCACCGAAGCGGTGCGCGAGCAGTGGCGTGAGAGCTTTGGCCTCGACAAGCCGCTGGGCGTGCAGTACGTGCGCTGGGTGGCGAACGCCGCACGCGGCGAGCTCGGGTTTTCCTTCTCCTATCGTCGGCCGGTACGCGACGTCCTCGCCGACACCCTGCCGCGCACGATGCTCCTCGGCGGCCTCGCGCTCGGGCTCAGCTTCCTGCTCGGCGTACTGGCGGGCGTGCTGCAGGCCGAGCGACCCGGGGGTGCGCGCGACCGCTGGCTCGGCCGACTGCTCCTGCTCCTCTACTCCGTCCCTGATTTCTGGCTCGCCCTCGTGGCGCTCCTCGTGTTCGCGTACCGGCTCCCGCTCTTGCCGGCGGGCGGCATCGTGGACCCCGTGATGTACGATTACCTGCCCGCGGGCGCGCGCGTCGTCGACCGGCTCCGGCATCTCGTGCTTCCCGTCGTGACGCTCACGCTCCTTTCGGCCGCCGCCATCGCGCGGTACCAGCGCGCCGCCCTCCTCGACGTCCTGCCGAGTGACTGGATGCGCACGGCGCTGGCGAAGGGACTGAGCTGGCGGGCCGCCGTGCGGCGCCACGCCGTGCGCAATGCGCTGCTCTCGACCATCACGCTCGCCGGTCTCTGGCTTCCCGCGCTCGCCACCGGCGCCGTGTTCATCGAGAAGGTGTTCTCCTGGCCGGGCATGGGGTTGGCGACGGTGAACGCCATCGGAGCGCGCGATTATCCGCTCGTCACGGCGGGCGTGCTCGCCATCAGCGTGCTCGTCGTCATCGGCGCGCTGCTCGCCGATCTCGCGGTCGCCTTCGCCGACCCGCGCGTGCGACTGCGCTGATGCCATCGCTCGACGCGCGCTCGCAGTCGTTCAGCGCGCTGCTGCTCGCGCGCACCCTGCGTGACCCACGCTCCCGCGTGGCGCTGGTGGTGCTCTCGGTCGTCGTGCTGGCGGCGCTCTTCGCGCCCGTGCTCGCGCCGTACGATCCGTCGGCGCAGCTCGATATCGTGCGCCTCAAGAGTCTCGCCCCCTCGCTCGCGCACCCGTTCGGCACGGATCCCTACAGCCGAGACGTGCTCTCACGCGTGCTTTACGGCGCGCGAGTCTCCCTCTCCATCGCCTTCGCCGCCGTCGCGCTCTCGGTGAGCTTCGGCGTCCTCGTCGGCGTGGTGGCGGGATACGTCGGCGGCGTCGTGGATGCGGTGCTGATGCGCCTCGTGGACGCGGCGCTCGCCATCCCCCGCCTCCTGCTCATCATCGCCGTCGTGGCGCTCTGGGGCTCAGTGAGCGTCACCGCGCTCACGATACTCATCGCGGGTGTCACCTGGTTCGCCGTGAGTCGCCTCGTGCGCGCCGAGACGCTCACCGTGCGCGACCGCGACTACGTCGTGGCGGCCCGCGCGCTCGGCGTATCCCCCTGGCGCATCGTGCTGCGACACGTGCTGCCGAACGTCGTCGGCCCCGGTATCGTCAGCGCTACCCTCGCCGTCGGCAGCGTCATCCTGCTCGAGGCCGGCCTCTCGTATCTCGGCATCGGCGTGCGGCCACCCACGGCGTCGTGGGGGAGCATCATCCAGGACGGCGCGGAACGTGTATCGGACCTGTGGTGGCTCACCGTGTTTCCCGGGCTTGCCATCGTGATCACGGTGTTCGCCTGCAACGCACTGGGCGACGCCTTGCGGGATGCGCTCGACCCACGGCAGCTTCCCTTGTCCGTATCGGAAGAATTCGCCCAGAAGACATGACCGAACCCCTGCTCGCGCTCGACGACCTGCACACGTACTTCTACACCGACAACGGGGTCGCCCGCGCGGTGGACGGCGTGTCGTTCACGGTGAACGCCGGCGAGACGGTCGGCGTCGTTGGCGAGTCCGGCTGCGGCAAGAGCGTGACCGCGCTCTCCATCCTCCGCCTGGTTCGTCCGCCGGGTCGCATCGAGCCAGAGTCCCAGATCCGCTTCGAGGGAAAGGACCTCATGAAGCTGGACGAGCGCGCCATGCAGCAGGTGCGCGGCAACCGCATCGCCATGGTGTTCCAGGAGCCCATGACGGCGCTCAACCCGGTATTCACCGTCGGCGACCAGATCGCCGAGGTGGCGCGGATCCACGCCGGAATGTCTCGACGCGCGGCGTGGCAGAAGGCGGTGGAGATGCTCGCTGCCGTCGGCATGCCGGCGCCCGAGCAGCGCGCCAGCGAGTATCCGCACCAGCTCTCCGGCGGCATGCGGCAGCGCGTGGTCATCGCGATGGCGCTCGTGATGAACCCGGCGCTCATCATCGCCGACGAGCCGACGACGGCGCTCGACGTCACCATCCAGGCGCAGATCCTCGAGCTGCTGGCCGACCTCACCAAGCGGCTCGGTACCGCTGTCCTGCTCATCACGCACGACCTCGGCGTGGTGGCGGAGAACTGCGCGCGGGTGATCGTGATGTACGCCGGCGAGGTGGTCGAGGAGGCCGACACGTCGACGCTGTTCTCACATGCCCATCACCCGTACACCGAGGGCCTGCTCGGCGCGATGCCGCGCGTCGGCGGCGAGGCGGAGCGCCTCGCGACGATTCCCGGCACCGTACCGCCGCCTACCGCGTGGCCGACTGGCTGCCGTTTCCGCGATCGCTGCCGGTATGCATGGGATCGATGTGAGCGCGAGCATCCACCGCTCTACCAGCTCGAGGGACAGCACGTCTCCCGCTGCCACCTCGCCGAGGAACCGGAGCGCCGCGCGCACCCGCATCCACCCCTCGCCGCGGAGCTGGGCGCCGCATGACGACGCCGACCACACTCGCCCCGCCGCGCACGCGAGGCACCGTCGCGCCACTGCTCGCGGTGCGCGGCCTCGTGAAGCACTTCCCCATCAAGCACGGCGTCTTCGGCCGCGTAAGCGGCCAGGTCCGCGCCGTGGACGGCGTCTCGTTCGACGTCGCGCCCGGCGAGACGCTCGCGCTCGTCGGCGAGTCGGGGTGTGGCAAGTCGACCACCGGCCGCGCCGTGCTTCGCCTCATCGAGCCCACTGCGGGCAGCGTGCAGTTCGATGGCCACGACGTGCTGGGCATGGGCGCATCCGAGCTCCGCGCGCTTCGACGACAGATGCAGATCGTCTTCCAGGATCCCTTCTCGTCGCTCAACCCGCGCATGACGATCGGCGCGATCGTGCGTGAAGGGCTCACCATCCACCATCTCGCCCAGGGCGCCGCCGCGGACGCGCGGGTGCGGCAGCTGCTCGAGGAAGTCGGCCTGCGGCCCGAGTACGCCAGCCGCTACCCGCACGAGTTCTCCGGGGGCCAGCGCCAGCGCGTCGGCATCGCGCGCGCGCTGTCCGTGGAGCCACGCTTCATCGTTTGCGACGAGCCGGTGAGCGCGCTCGACGTCAGCGTGCAGGCACAGGTGGTGAACCTGCTCCAGGACCTGCAGCGCGATCGCGGCCTCGCGTACCTGTTCATCGCCCACGACCTGTCCGTCGTCGAACACATCGCCGACCGCGTGGCGGTCATGTACCTCGGCCACATCGTGGAGCTCGCGCCGGTCGATGCCCTGTACTCGCATCCCGTCATGCCGTACACGCAGGCGCTGCTCTCCGCCGTGCCCGCGCCGGAGCCTGGCGTGAAGCGCGAGCGCATCCTGCTCACGGGCGACGTCCCCTCACCCGCGAACCCGCCGAGTGGCTGCGTCTTCCACCCGCGCTGCCAGCACCCCGCGAAGGATGCCGCCTGCGCGGCGATCGTTCCTCCGCTGGAGGAAAAGGCACCCGGTCACTGGGCCGCGTGCATCAAGCAGCCACCCAGCAGCGTGACGTGGGAGCAGCAGCGCGCCGCCGGTGGCACGAGGCCACCGGAATTCTTCCTGCCGCGCGCCGCGCTCCATCGCGCCGTGTCGGCACCAACCACTCTTCCGCCATCAGCATGACCCACGCTTCTCCCTCCACCGGCCCTGCGGCGACCACGTACGACGTGCCGCCGAACCAGGCGATGAACGACCGCCGGTTCCTGGGACATCCGCGCGGGCTCGGCCTGCTGTTTCTCGTCGAGATGTGGGAGCGCTTCTCCTACTACGGAATGCGCGCCCTGCTCGTGCTGTATCTCGTGAACGCAATGCGCTGGGACCCCGCCCGCGCTTCGCTCCTGTATGGCGCCTACACCGGCTCCGTCTACCTCACGCCCGTCTTCGGTGGGTGGCTGGCCGACCGCATCCTCGGCACGCGACGCTCCCTCGTCATCGGCGGCCTTGTCATCGCACTCGGCCACTTCCTGCTGGCGTTCGGGCCGTCGCCCGTCGCGGTGGGTGCCCCCTCGCCCGGCTCCGCCGCGATGCTGCCGTTCTATCTCGGCCTGATCTGCGTCGTGATCGGCACCGGCTTCTTCAAGCCGAATGTCTCCACCATGGTCGGCCAGCTCTATCGTCCTGGCGACGACCGCCGCGATGCGGGCTTCACGATCTTCTACATGGGGATCAACACGGGCGCGTTCATCGCCCCGTTCATCTGCGGCTGGCTCGGTGAACGCGTAGGGTGGGACTACGGCTTCGGCGCCGCGGGCGTCGGCATGCTGCTCGGCCTCCTGCTCTTCCTTTACTATCGCGACAAGGTCATTCCGGGTATCGGATTTCCGCCCGCCGAGGGCGCGCATGCGGCGCGAGCAGCCGATGCACCGGTCGCCCGTGCCGCCGAGGCGCTCGCCCAGCCGCAGGCGGCAGATCGCACGAGCAACGGGACCGTGCATGCCATCATCGGTGCCGTCGTCGGTGGGCTGCTTGCCCTGTTCGGTACCCACTGGCACCCGGACCTGACCAACGTGCTGGGCATCTTCATGGCGGCGGCCGCCGGTGCCGTGATCGCCGTCGGGATCCTCGGCACTCGGGGCGACGAGCGCAGGCGCATGATCGCGCTGTTCATCGTCGTCACCTTCGGCATGTTCTTCTGGCTCGCGTTCGAGCAGGCCGGTTCCTCGCTCACCCTCTTCGCCGACAAGAACACCAATCGCACGCTGGGCTCGTTCCTCGTGCCGGCGAGCTGGTTCCAGAGCATCCAGCCCCTCGCCATCATCCTGCTCGCCCCCGTGATGGCGTGGCTCTGGCGCGCACTCGCCGCGCGCCACCGCGAACCATCCACGTCGCTCAAGATGGTGGCCGGCCTCGCGCTCGTCGGCGCAGGCTTCCTCTTCCTCGTCTTCGCTGGAGGGCCCGCCGATCGCGGCGTGCTCGTCAGCCCGATGTTCCTCGTGTCCGCCTACCTGCTGCACACGGTCGGCGAGCTCTGTCTCTCACCGGTCGGCCTGTCGTACGTGACGAAGGTCGCGCCGGCGCGCTTCGGCTCGTTGATGATGGGCGTCTGGTTCCTCGCCACCGCGGCCGCCAACTACCTCGGCGGATTCCTCGCCTCGATGATGCACGAAGTTCCATCGCTCCGCAGCTTCTTCATGATTCCCGTCGTGACCTCGTTCGGCGCGGCGCTCCTGATGCTCGCACTGGTCCCTCTGCTGAAGAGGCTGACGTCTTCGGTCGCGGATGCATGAACTGAGGTAGGTGAGTAGGTGCGTACGTCGGTGGGTGAGGACAGACGATGACGAAGCGGGGACCGGCAGAGCCGGTCCCCGCTTTCCGATTTCCACCCACCTACCCACCTACCCACGTACCCACCTACCCACCTACCCACCTACCCAAATCCCGTCTTTCACGGCCACGCGAAGATTGACGAAGGCACCGTCGTCTCTCGCGCGCGCTCCACGTCGCGCGGTGTGCGGTACCCGAATGACGTGCGATCGCCGTTCGTGAACTTGATCGTCCATCGTGCGTTCGCGCCGCCGGTCACGGGCACCGCGAAGTCGGCGCGCCACAGTCGCGCCGAGTGCTGCGGAATCGCCGCCATGAGGCTGACACCGAGTGACGCCACGACGGGACTGGTCACGCCGAACGGCACGTCGCCAGCCGCCTGCTTACCCACGTCGGCGAACATCGCCACACCGGCATCCGAGGCGCCGAGAAAGTTGGGGATCGTGTAACGCTCCTCCGTCCGCCCGATCACGCGAACACCGCCCGCATACGAGGATTCCTCGTAGCCTCGCACGCCGCCCTGGGGAATCCCGAGCAGGAGCTGGAAGGGCATCCGCTGCCGGAAGCCCGCGCTCACCTCCAGCGTCATCTGGTTCTGCTGCCGCGGACTGAAGGTCAGGTAGTGGGTAAGCCTTCCGCTTCCGAGCACATCGTCCCAGCGGCGCCGCGCCGTGCCTCGTCGCGCCTCGAGCTGCATCTGCAGACGTACCGTCTCCACGCCGTTCGTCGCGCCAACGTACAGGTCGCCCGAGGTGAAGATGTCCGTCTCCAGCGATCCGGACACGGGGAGGCTGCGCCCCGCCTGCAGGCCGGCCTGGAAACCTACGGGCAGGTCCTGGCTCGCCGTCAGCGCATCGAGACCCTCCAGTCGTTCATACGTGATGTCGCGCCGCCCGAGCAGCACGTTGAGCCGCGCGACGCGATGCGCCGGATAGATCATCGGCGACGGCCCGATGTCGCGCAGTCGGCCCGAGTCGGTGAGCACGAGCCGGTCGCCTGCCCGCTCGCTCAGGCCAGTGAGCGATAGCCCGAGCATGTTGAGCTGACCGGGCTCGCCGAACCGCATCACGGCCCCTGCATCGAACTGGCTGCGCTGGAAAGAGACGCCCGGTCGCTCGCCGTCGGGCTGGCGCAGGATGGTGAATCCCGTGCCGCTGCCCGCCCGCACTCGCCACGCCACGCGTTGCAGGTCGGTGTAGAAGGGGCGTTCCCCCGACACGCGCCAGGACGCGCCGAGCGTTGCCCGCTCCGCTTCCAATCCCATCGACATCGGCTGACCGGCGAACTGATGGTCGAGCAGGCGCATGCCGATGCCGTCACGGAACCCTCCACCGCTCCGCCACCAGCCCGACGTGTACACGCCCTCCCCGCCAAGGTTGGCGTTGCCCAGCAGCAGGGACGCGATGTGCGGCGTGCGGGCGCTCAGGGTGCCACCGAGCACGAGCGCCGTCTCGTCGCTCGTCTGCACCTCCACGTCCACGCCACCTTCGTTGTTCGCCACGACGAACACCCTCGCCTCGGCGATGAACGGCTGCGCACGCAGGATGCGCTCCGACTCCGAGCGACGCAGCTCGGAACAGCTGTCGCCGCGCCCGAGCAGGAGGAACCGTCGGATGAGCTCGGGGCGCGTCGTGCGGTGCAGGGCACGCGTCAGGCGCGCCAGCGCGGGAAACCGATCCAGGTTCCGCACCGTCGGGGCGTCGGAATAGACGACGACGTCGTCCACGCGCTGGCCGGCGCAGACCACGACCGGACGGCCCGATGGCGCACGAGCCGCTCCCTGCTGCGCCGCGACTGCGGCGATTGGAGTGACGGCGAGCACCATCGCCTGGAGGAGGCGATGTCGCAGCACTCGCTACTTGCCCATGCGCCGCTTGAGCTCCGCGAGCCGCTGCTCGGCGTCCGCTTCGCGCTCGCTGCGGGCGCGCGCGCGGCCCATCGCATCCAGCTCGCTCGCCATGCGCGATGCATCGTCGAGAACGGCGTCCGTTTCCGCGGAGGCCACATCGTCGATGGAGGGTGCCCCTGCCCCCCCGAGCATCGCCTGCTTCAGCGCAGCAGTCATCTCGCCCACCTCGCGCTCCACCATCGCCAGCTCCGCCTCCTGCGCGTCGAGCTTCCGCTGGAGCACGTCCACGCGCTCGGCGTGGTGCGCCTCGTACTTTTCGGCTAGCGCCACGGTTTCCGCGTCGCTGATTCCCGCCGCATAGCCCTTCCGCCGGCGCATCGTCTCCAGCTCGCGCCGCTCCGCCTCGAGCCGCTGCCGGGTGAGCACGACGCCGCCGCGCAGGTCATCGAGGCCCATGCGCGCCGTGACGAGTGTCTGCTTCATGCGCGCCAGGCCGGCGCGTCGCTCCTCGGGAGGGGTCGCGCGGTCCATCAGGTCGCGAAGGGTCTGGCGGAAGGATTCGAACATGCCGCGATCGGCTCAGGGCGGGAGCGTGCCGGCACCATGCTGGAGCGGCCGCACGCCGGCGCTTAGGATACAAGTCGGAGTCCGCCCCTCGCAACCATTTTTCGCGTATGACACAACCAGCCATCGCGCTCACCGCCACCACCGAAGTGATCCGCGACGTGCTCCGCACCCGGCTGAACGTGGCATATACCGCGTCGGCACGCGCCGCCGGACTCCGCCCCTACATCCTGCCCGTGCTCGGCACCGCCGACGCGGCCGCGATGCTGGATGGGATGGATGGCCTCCTCCTCACCGGCGGCGAGGATGTGGCGCCGGCGCGCTACGGCGAGCGTCCGCATCCCACGGTGAGCGACGTGCACACCGGCCGCGACGAGTTCGAGCTCGCGCTCGTCCGCGCGGCGCGGGCTCGCGCGCTGCCCACCTTCGCCATCTGCCGCGGAGTGCAGGTCGCGAACGTGGCCCTCGGCGGCACGCTCGTGCAGGACATCCCGAGCCAGCTCCCCGATGCTCTCGCCCACGAGAGCGGCCAGGGACGCAGCGACCGCACGCACTCCGTCCGCCTCCTGCCGCACTCGCGGCTCGCCAGTGCCTGCGGCGGAACGGAGATCCGCGTGAACTCCATGCATCATCAGTCGGTCGCGCGCGTCGCTCCCGGCCTCGTTGCCACGGCGCACGCTCCCGACGGAGTGATCGAGGGCGTCGAGTGGAGCGACGACGACTGGTGGATGCTCGGCGTGCAGTGGCATCCCGAGGAGCTGGTCGACACGAGGGAAGAATGGGACCGCTCCCTCTTCGCGGCGTTCGCCGACGCAGCGCGCCGGCACTCGCTCAGTTCAGCCGGCGCCAGCGCGCTTCGCTCGTG
>DASTGQ010000249.1:0-2133 GCA_035718985.1 Gemmatimonadaceae bacterium | reverse complement strand
ACCAGTGTGATGCCGACGATGGCGCCCGAGATCTGCGACATCGCCTTGCGCGTGGCCGCTTTCGGCGGAAGACCCTCTTCGGCCATGATCCGTTCGACGTTTTCGACGACGACGATGGCGTCGTCGACGAGGATGCCGATGGCCATCACCATGCCAAACAGGGTGAGCACGTTGATGGAGAAGCCGAGCACCCAGAGGCCGAGGCACGCGCCGGCGAGCGCGATGGGCACGACGATCGTCGGAATGAGCGTCGCCCGCCAGTTCTGGAGGAACAGGAACATGACGAGGAAGACCAGCAGCATCGCCTCGATCAGCGTCTCCACCACCGAGCTCACCGAGGCGCTGACGAACGGCGTGGAGTCGAAGGGTACGCTCCACCCGATGTCCGACGGAAAGGTGGTCGCCAGCTCCGCCATGCGCGCCTTTACCGCGTGCGCTACCTCGAGGGCATTGGCGCCCGGGGTGAGCTGGATGGCCATTCCCGCCGCGGGTTGCCCGTTCAGCTCGAGGGTGGAGTTGTAGCTCGCGGCGCCCAGCTCGACGCGTGCCACGTCGCCAAGGCGCACGACGGAGCCATCCGGGTTGGCGCGCAGGATGATGTTGGCAAACTGCTCCGGCGTCGTGAAGCGGCTCTGGGTGAGGATGGCCGCATTGAGCTCGGTGCCTCCCGCGATGGGGCGATCACCGAGCGCGCCCCCCGCCGACTGGCTGTTCTGCTCCTGCACTGCGGCGAGCACGTCGGCGGGGGACATGTTGAACGTCGCGAGGCGCGCCGGGTCGAGCCAGATGCGCATCGCGTATTCGGAGGAGAACGAACGCACGTCGCCCACGCCGGGCACGCGGCGAAGCTCGTCCACCACCCGCGTCACGGCGAAGTTGCCGAGCTCCAGTGTTCCCATCGTCCCGCTCTTCGAAGTAAGCGCGACGATCATCAGGAACCCGGCATTCGCCTTCACGGCCTGCACGCCCTGACGGCGTACCTCCTCCGGGAGGCGGGCGTCCACCTGACGCAGCCGGTTCTGCACGTCCATCAAGGCCACATTGATGTCGGTGCCCGAGCGGAACGTCACGGTGATCGACGCCGTGCCGTTCGAGTTGCTCGTCGACGTCATGTAGAGGAACCCCTCGACGCCATTGAGCTGCTGCTCGATGACCTGCGTCACGTTGGTCGCCAGCACCGATGCGTCCGCCCCCGGATACGTCGCGCTGATCGTCAGCGACGGTGGGGTGATGGTCGGGTACTGCTCGATGGGGAGCGAGCGAAGGGCGATGATGCCGGCGAACACGATCGCGAGCGCGATCACCCACGAGAAGACCGGACGATCGATGAAGAAACGGGAGCTCATCGGCAGCCGCTCAGCGGGCGGTATCCGCGGGCTGCGGCACTGCCGGCGGCGTCGGGTTGGCCTGCACCGGCTTCACCACCTTGCCGGGCGTGACCTTCTGCAGCCCGTCCACGATGACGCGCTCACCAGGCACGAGCCCGCTCTGGATCACCCACGACCCGCCCTCCAGCGCGCCGACCTTCACCGGGCGCGCCTCCACCTCGTTCTTCGGGCTCACCACCAGCACCGTCGCGCCCTGCGGCGACACGGTCACGGCGCGCTGCGGGATGAGCAGCCCCTTGGACTGCACGCCGGCCTCGATGCGCGCCCGGACGAACTGCCCGGGCAGCAGCGTGCGCTGCGGATTCGGAAACTCGGCGCGGAGCGCGGCCGTGCCGGTGGCTTCGTCGATGCTCATGGCGACGAAGTCGAGGCGGCCCGGGAAACGGTACGTGCTTCCATCCTCGAGCACGAGGTGCACCGGCACGTTGTTGGGCGCGGGGACCTGGATGGCGCCGGACGCGATCCTGTTCCGGAGGGCGAGAAGGTCGGAGCTCGATTGCGAGAAGTTCGCATAGATGGGATCGATCTGCTCGATCGTCGTGAGCAGCGTCGCGCTCGCACCGCTCACCAGCGCGCCCTCGGTGACCATGGCGCGTCCCGCGCGGCCGGAGATGGGGGCCGTGACCGTGGTGTAGCCCAGGTTGAGCTTCGCGGCGGCGATCTGCGCCTGCGCCTGTGCCACGTCGGCCTGCGCCGTACGGAGCCGAGCCACCGCGGCATCGTACTCCTGCTGGCTGAGCGCCTG
>DASTGQ010000248.1:0-6250 GCA_035718985.1 Gemmatimonadaceae bacterium | reverse complement strand
ATAGACGCCGCGACGCTTTCGAGCGCGCGGCGTTCTTATTTGTGCCTGATGCCCAGTCGGACGCCGATCACTGGAGCGCGGCGCGCGCGTCATCACGCAGCGCCAGGAAGAGCTCACGAAGCCAGGCGTTCTCCTCGCGCTCGACCGCCCCGTCGAAGTCGTCCATCGCCGTGTTGCCGAGCGCGTTGAGGAAGTTGAGGATCCCGCTCTCCTGCACGGTGAGATGCGATTGCCGCACGATCACCGTGGGGCCACCGTTGTCCCCCGCGCGGACGCCGATGCGAAAGAGCGCGCCTTCGCCCGCGAAGGGCCGCCGCAGCGGGGCGCGCAGCAGGCGAGCCGTGACGAGCGGGAGGTCCCACTTCGGCTCGCGGTGCGCCGTCACCGACCAGAAGTGGTCGCGGTCCCCGTTCGACTGGTTCACGAACTCCATCACGAGGTCGTGAAAGCCGACGTGGAAGATCTTGACCTTCGTCTTGAAGTCGGCGACGAAGAGCAACGTATCGGGAATCGGGCGCGCCGGGCCGGAGAGCGGGACGAGGCGCCCGCCCGACGTGCGGAGGCGGATGGTGATGTAGCGATCGCGCTGCATTACGTCGACGAAGGGAACGCCGGCGCGATCCGCCACCACCGCGTGATAGGTCGTGGGCTCCACGTACTTGCGGATGAACTCCGCAAAGGCCGGCAGCCGGCGTTTCAGTCCAGCCGAGCTGACACTGATGCCGACCGTGACGGCCGTGGACCCGTCAGCGAGCGCCGTGGGGCGGAGCGTATCGAGCGTGAAGACGCTCCCGAGCGCTGCCGCGGTGCGTGGTGCCGTGGCGGCCAGGTCAGCGCGGAGCTCGCGCTCGGTCCTCCCTTCGCCAGCGGCAAGGAGGTGCGAGATCACGGAGACCACATCCGCGGGTCGCACGCTGCCGATGGCGTAGTCCACCGTGGTCTCCCACCGGTACTCGTTCTCCGAGAGCCGAACCAGCGTGGTGGCGTGGCGACCGTCGCCGGGTCGTGCAGGGGCCGGCACCGAGGACCGCGCATTCAGCACGTAGTGACCGTCGCCTACGGTGCCGAACACCTCGAGCAGCCGGACGTTGCCCGTCATCGCCGTCCACGCCGCGCTGTCGTCGAAGACACGAGAGGGAGAGAGCGCTCCCTTGGTGAGGTGGACGCGGGCGTACTCGTAGCGCGCGTTGCGGAGGACGTCGAAGTGCCGGTCCGCGATGGCCTCGAACGCCTGCTCGGCGGCTGCGCGGCCGCGGCCCGCGCCGCCGAAAGCGGCCATGGTGTCGCGGCACGCGCCAAGGGCAGGAAGGAGGAGGGCGGCGACCGCAAGCCGTACGATGAAACGGCCGAGGCGAAGGTCGCGGCTCATGGACTGACGGGAGGAAGAAGCGGACAGGGGAGGGACCGAAGACGTCAGAGGGGTTGAAGCGACATCCTGTCCCGAGTATTTTACATGGGTTCCGCCGAATGCACAGAAGCTTGTCCGTTCGGCGTTTTGGTGCCCCTTGGTGTAACTGGCAACACGCCTGACTCTGGATCAGGAGAGTCCTGGTTCGATCCCAGGAGGGGCAACTGCAGAAAGGCTCGCGCGCACCGAGAGTGCCGCGAGTCTTTCTGCGTCTTCGGTCCGGCTCGCGCCGGCGATGCCTGATGTACGCGCGGTCTCGCACGCTGCTGACATCGTCTCGGCGGCACACGTGATGCCTCCCTGTGGAGCATTCCCAACAGGAGCACTCGCATGGCACACAAGCGCGAAGAGATCGAGCCGAACAACGGCGACAAGCGCTACATCCGGCGCGACGCCGACGGCCAGTTCACCGAGGACCAGAGCGATGTCGGGCGCTCACTGGCCGCGGACCGCCGCCACTCTTCCGAGAGCAAGGTTCCCAAGGGACAGGGCGACCAAGGCGAGACGAAGCGCGGCAAGCGGGGATGAAATTGATACGGCCAGGGCTTCAGCCCTGGCCGTCCGGCGCTCCCAGCGCCGATGATGCCGCCACTGCCGCCGCTGCCGGGGACACCGGGGTGTGGTTCGATGCCGCATCCGCCGGGACTCGTGCTGTCGTCCCTGCCGGAGTCACGCGCCGATCGTGCAGCCGACGTTCGTCCAGTGCCTCGCCGGCGCGCTGGTGCAGGGCCCTGAACTCCTCCTGCAGCGCGGCCAGCTCCGCATCGGACATGGCCTCCATGTCCAGCAGGCGATTGCGCGCCGTGTGCGTGGCGCGAATGAGCTCGTCCAGCTTGAGCTGCATCACCTTCGCGTCGCGATTCTGGGTGTTCTGGATGAGGAACACCATGAGAAAGGTGACGATGGTGGTGCCCGTGTTGATGACGAGCTGCCAGGTGTCGGAGAACTGGAACGCCGGTCCACTGACCGCCCACACGACGACGACGAGCACCGCGACCAGGAAGGTCCACGGCGTTCCGACAGCTTGTGCGGTCGCCTGGGCGAGACGACGGAAGAACTGCTGCATGGTGCGCTCGGAGCTCCCTGGCATTGCGGTGGTGTCAGGCGCTGGAAATCGCCGCGGGTCAGGCGTCGTTCGCTCCACCGGCCCCACCGGCTCCGCTGGCATCGTGCTGGTCGATTCCCCCGGGCGGCGTGTGGCGACTGGCCCACCCTCGCACCGGCTCTGCGATGCGCCGCAACAAGTCGATCCGCTCGTCAGGGAGTGCGTCCCATCCTTCCGGCACCTCGAGCAGACGGCGGCGTTCGGTGCCCGTGTCGTTCTGGAACGCCAGCCATTCAGATGGGGTGCCCGGCACGCCCCCAATCCCACTGGTCTGAACGAGCCACGCCGTCCAGGTCGTGCCGTCCGAAGCGACGAAGGTACGGAGCCCCATGGGCGGCCCTGCAAGCAGCAACCGTGCCCAGGTCGGCCTCGGCTGCTCGTTTCCGTCAGGACGAAATTGTCCGCGGCGTGGTCGTGGCATCGTCCGCAGCACGTCGCCGCGGCTTGAACGGCACTACCGGAGAGGCATCATCGCACCAGCGCCGAAGCAGCGCATCGGTGGCCAGCGACCAGCCCGGCGGGAGGCTCGCGTAGCGACGCCGCTCCTCGCCGCACGTGAAAAGCAGCCACCCCTGCGCGAGCTCCGGGCGGGGCAGCAGGCGAGCCTGCCGCTCCGTGAGCTGCTCCTGAATCGCCCGAACCTCCCACTCGCGATTACCGTCGTCCCGGAACGTTCTCACGCTGCACTCGCTGGCTGTCGCCCGCTCCGCCCTTCTGGCCGAGTCGTGGGCTCACGTCAGCCGCGTGCAAGCATCGTGCAATTCCTGTGACGGACCTCACATTCATCGAGGTGGCGCCACGCGAAATGACCAGGCGCGGACGGTCCGCCGGCGACGCGTGACGTCCGAAGTCGAGCGTCGTCTAGATGGCCCAGCCACCAGCGCCGATCACCGCGCCACCGAATCCGCACGATGCTTCGCACCGCCCTCCGCCGCTTCCCGCTCCTCGCCGCCGCCCTGCTGCTGACCGCCTGCGTGCCCCCCCGCGAACGGGTGGATGGGCTTTCCCGCGACGGTTCCACGCGCATCAGCCTCGACCTCCGCCCCGCCGGCATCGACAGCGTGCTCGGCTCGGGTACGCTTCAGGTGGCGGGCCGCCCCCACACCGTAGTCGTCGCCGGCCGCTGGACCGATATCGGTGACGGCGTTCGCAATCTCGAGGCGACGCTCCAGTCCGACACGACGCCGACCGAACGCTGGGCGATCGAGTGGTCGCCGAGCACCCTGGAAGGCTCCATCCGCGTCGCCAGCGGCGATGCGCCGAGCGGTGCAGTGGAGATCACCACGCCGTAGCTCCCGGCCACCTTCGTTCGATCGCGCGCACGCGACGCGTCATCGGACACCCCGGGTCGGAACGTTCCTTGCCCGTTCGAAAGCGCCTGACCGACGCACCGCCCGGTGCGGCCGGATGTTTCCTCGTGCGCGGCAGCGACCATGGCGGCCAGGACCTTCACTGACTCCGCGGGCCTCACGTGGGATGTCTTCGAGGTGCATCGCGCCTCCAAGAAGCCTGGTGCCGTCTCGGCGGGGCTGGAGGAGGGATGGCTCGCCTTTGCGTGCGGCGAGCAGAAGCGGCGTCTCGCGCCATTTCCGCCCGACTGGGCTTCGTTGCCCGACGTCGACCTGGCCGTATTGTGCGAGGCGGCCCGGCGCGCCCCAGCGCCGCGGTATCCGCTCCATGAGCCTCTCCGCCCGCGGATTCGACGTTCCGTGAAGCCCGCGGTCGAGGCGCCTGCCACTGCCCTGGGAGATGACGTGCAGACGACCGTGCGCGACTTCGCCCGTGAAGCGCGCACGCGAGGCCTCCCGGCCGTGGCCGCCATGCTCGAGCTCAAGACGCTGCTCCTGGAGCGGCACCCCCAGGCCGATTCCGAGGCGCGAGACCGGAAAGCCGTACGCCGCTGGTTCGTCGAGGCTTATTACTTCGATCGCAACCGCTGAGCGAGCGCCAGCGGCCGGCGCTCAGTCGGCGTAGGGCGACTCGTAGTACGGCGATTCGTCGTCGGGAAACAGGTCGTCGAACTGCTCCTTCGCGCGCGGGAGCTCTTCGTCAGCCGGGACCAGTCCGCGGACGAGGTCGACGAGCATCGGGCTCAGGTGGCCGCCATAGCGCAGGAGCACTGCCGCCCGCTCGCGCTTCCGCAGGAGGAAGGCGAGGATCGGCATGTCCGCCTTCGCGCCGTTGCAGTCTTCGCAGGCCAGCACGAGGTTGTCGCGCCGGTCGTACGCGCTGCGCCCGCGTCGCGGCGCCACATGGTCCAGCGTGATGGTGTTCGGGTTCACGCGCCGGCCGCAGTACGCGCACACGGGCCCGTGCAGTTCGAGCAGCCACCGCTTGGTTTCGGCGTACGCGGTTCGGCTGGTCGGGCTCGAGGTGAGCTGCACCTGAGGCGCGCTGCCTTTTCGTCGTCTCGAGGGTCGCTTTCTGGCCGGAGTCACGAGGGCAATCTACAACGGGTGTGGCGGCGGGAGGCAGCAGCCCGGACCTTTCCAGTGGCGTCCCGCGTACAAGCGCTATAGTCTCAGGGAGCGGGCCTCCGGCCCGCGCCATCACCCGACGCGTGGAGCGTGGGCGTGCGAGGATTCTCCGTTGTTCTTCTGACGGCCGTCGTCGTGACGGGGTGCCATGGCTCGCGCGTGCCGGGCGCGCCCTTCGCGGGCGCGTCGCTGCTCGCGCCACTCTCCGATGCGGAGGAGGCGCACGACGCGCTGCTTCGCGCCGACCTCGCCCGTGCCGACTCGGTGAACCAGCATGGCCTCGCTCGCGGGCTCGCGACGAGCTTCGCGACCGACGTCGTCTACCTGCGTGGCGGGCTTCCCATCGTGCGCGGGCGCAACGCCGTACAGGCCGTCATTGCGGCCGAGTCGCTCTCCACGCCGGTCACCGTGCGCTGGCAACCGGTGCGCGCCGAGGCGAGTCGCGACGGCCGGAGCGGCTACAGCTATGGCTACACCGTGATCAGCTCGGGCGGGAGCGGAGCGCCGGCCCTCCGCATGGATCGCTACATCGCCTTCTGGCGTCGCGTGGAGAACAGCTGGCAGATCGCGGCGTACGCCGAGACGTATGGCGCGCCTCCGCCGGCGCTGTCGATGCCGCGCGAGGCAATGGATTCCGCGCTGGCCGACGTGCCGATGCGCCGCACGCGCGGGCCGCTGGAGGACATCCGTGTCGCCGACGAGGACTTCGCACGCGCCGCGACTACCCTCGGCACCGGCCGAGCCTTCGGCGACTATGCCGCCGCCAACGCGCAGATCTTCTCCACGCCAGGCGAGTTCATCACCGGTCCCGAGGCCATCAGCCAGTCGTTCGGACCGACCACGGACGACAGCAAGCTCGCATGGCACCCGGTCACCGGTGAAGCGGCGCACTCGGGCGACCTGGGGTTCACCGTGGGTTACGCTGTCTTCACGGGCAAGCGCGCCGACGGCGCGCCGCAGGTGCGATACTCCAAGTACCTGACGGTGTGGAAGAAGCAGCGCGACGGGAGCTGGCGGTACGTCGTGGACGGTGGGAACGCGCGACCCAATCAGTGACGTGCTGCGCTCGGCGCTGACTGGCGTGGCGGTGGTGTTGATGGTGGCGTGTACGCGCGCGCCCCTGCCTGCACCGGAACCCGTGCCGGCGTCGCCGACCGCAACCGAGCGCGCGCGCGAGGACAGCCTTCGCGCGGCTCGTGAAGCCCGTGCAGCGGCGGACGCCGAACGTGCGGCGCGCGCCGTGCCGCTGGGACGCTTCGC
>DASTGQ010000247.1:0-3707 GCA_035718985.1 Gemmatimonadaceae bacterium | reverse complement strand
TGCCGACTTCACGCTCTCGGGCAACGACGTCTCGGCCGTGCTCTTCGACAGCAAGTCCGGGAGCCCGCAGTACTACGACGCGTCTGGCAAGTCGCTGCGCGCGCAGTTCCTTCGGGTACCGCTCGAGTTCCGCCGCATCTCCAGCTCCTTCGGCACTCGCTATCACCCCATCCTCAAGCGGTGGAAGACGCACGAGGGCACGGACTACGCCGCGAACGCGGGCACGCCCGTGCGCGCCGTGGGCGACGCCGTCGTCGTGCGTGCGGGCTGGGCCGGCGGCTACGGCAACCTGATCGAGCTGCGCCATCCCAACGGCTACCACACCCGCTACGGTCACCTGCGTGCCTTCGCCAAGGGGATTCACGTTGGCGCTCACGTGAACATCTCGCAGACCATCGGATACGTTGGCACGACGGGGCTGAGCACTGGTCCGCACCTGCACTTCGAGGTCATCGTGAACGGCCAGCAGCGCGATTCTCGCGTGGCGCTCAAGAACATCTCGGGCGTGCCGATCGCCGCCAGCGAACGCTCCGCGTTCGAGGCGCGTCGGTCGCTCCTCCTCGGTTCGCTGAACCAGCAGAGCGGCGTCGTGCGCCTCGCGGCACGCTGAGTTCACGCAGGTTCACGCTGAACCGGCCCGGGAATCCTCCCGGGCCGGCTTCGTTTCCGTCAGCGGCGAGCGCGTGAGCCGTTCGCGCGTCAGATTACCGGCGTGATCCTCCTCGCCATCGCGCTCGCGCTGGTCGTCGCGCTCGTGCAGTACGGTCGCTCCGCGCTCGCGCCGCGCGTGGCGCCGCTCGCGCTGCTTCGCGCGCTCGCAGCGTTGGTCGTCGCGGCGCTCCTGTTCGACGTGCCGGTCGGCCGCGCGCACGTGCAGCGCCCCGACGTGGTGCTCGACGCGTCCATGAGCTGGCAGCGAGGCGCGCCCGCGTGTGCGGCATGGCGGGCCGCGCTCGATTCGGCCGCACGCATCGGCGGCGGCCACTGGGATCGCTTCGGCGACTCCCTTCGGCGCGATGACGGTCGTGGTCCACCGATGGATGTCACCTCGAGCCTCCGCCCCGTGGCCGATCGCGCCGCCGGAACCGGACGCGCGGTCGTCGTGATCACCGACGGCGAACTGGACGACGCGGAGCTCATGTCGTCGCTGCCGCGCGGCTCGCGTGCCATCGTCATGCCGTGCGCCCCGACGCCCGACGTCGCGGTCGCGACGATCGACGCGCCACGCACCCTGCTCGCGGGCGACAGCCTCTCTGCGCGTGTCACCCTCGTTGCCGGCGCTGCGGGTGCGCCCGCGGGCCGGGTGGAGCTGCGGCTGGACGACACGCTGCTGGCGACGCAGGACGTAGCGGCGCTCACGCCATTCGCGGAGGTGCCCGTCCAGCTGCGCGGGGTGGTGGCGGGCCGGCCGCGGACGGCGCTCCTGCGCGCCATCGTCTACGCCAATGGTGATCCTGAGCCGCGCAACGACACACTCACCGTCGCGGTGGAGGTGAGTCGTGCCGCCGCGGCGGTGTTCGTCTCGACTGCGCCGGATTTCGACGCGCGTGAGGCGGTGGCAGCGCTGCGCGGGGTGACCTCGCTTCCGACGCGCGCGTATTATCGCGTTGCTCCTGGCGCCTGGCGGACGGACGGCACGCTTGCCCGCGTAGCAGAGTCCGACGTCGCCGCCGCGCTGCGCGACGCGCCACTGGCGGTCATCCACGGGGACACGTCGCTGTTCGGCGCGCCGCGCAGCATCACGCGTGGATCCCTGCTGCTCTTTGCACCGCCGCCCGGCGACGAGGGGGAGTGGTATGCGTCGGCTGCGCCGCCGTCGCCGCTCGCCCCGGCGCTCGCGTCGCTCCCCTTCGACAGCCTGCCCCCGCTCAACGTGTCGCGCACGGTGCCGCACGGAAGCTGGCAGGGACTCGTCACGCGGCGCGCCGGCGCACCGCAGGTGACGCGCGTCGCCCTCGTCGGCTGGGACGCGCCGCGCCACATCGCCGTGCTGGGCGCGCAGGGGTTCTGGCGCTGGCGTTTCCGTGGGGGCGTGCGTGCCGAGGCGTACGACGCTTTCTTCGGATCGCTCTACGACTGGCTTGTCGAGGGGCGATCCGACCGCCGGCCAGTCGTCCCCGCATCGCCGGTGCTCCGCGCCGGTCAGCCCGTTCGCTGGCGCCGCGGTGCGTCTCCTGACAGCGTCGTCCAGCTCATCATCACGAGACGATCCGCCACGGGACGCGTGTATTCGGTGACGCTTCACTTCGCCGATACAGCGACCGTTGCCGAGTCCAATGCGCTGGCCCAGGGGCTGTACGACGTGCGAATGCCGAGTGGGCAGGCGGTACTCGCCGTCAACGCGCCGCGCGAGCTGTTGCCGCGCCCCGCCACGGTGCGGAGCGGTGCAGTCGGTGGGGGCGTCGTGGCTGGGGAGGCGCCGTCGGCACGCGACTTCGGCTGGCTGTACGTCATCGCCGCGCTTCTCTTCTGCGTCGAGTGGCTGCTTCGTCGGCGTGCCGGGCTCCGATGAGGTGAGCGGCTCCGCTGGTTAGCTTTCCATCATGCGGATTCTGAGAAAGACCGGTGATCTTCCCAAGCGCTCGCTCTGGCAGCGGATCAAGGATGTCGCGCTCACGGACGTCGGCGTGCTCGTTCGCGGCGGCGTGTCGGCCGGCTCCCTGGAACAGCTCGAGGAGCTGCTGCTCGAAGCCGATTTCGGCGTCCCCACGACGCTCCGGCTCGTGGCCGAAGTGGAGCGTCTCGCGACGCTCGGGAAAGTGAAGACGCAGGACGAGTTTCGGGCGGCGCTCCGCGACGGCATTGCCGAGTCGCTGCGCAGCGGCAAGAGCGACCCCGCGCTGCACCTTGCCTCGTCAGCTCCGACGGTCATCCTCGTCGTCGGCGTCAACGGAGCGGGAAAGACCACCTTCATCGGCAAGCTGGCCGCCCGGCTGCGCGGGGAGGGCAAGCGCGTCATGGTCGCCGCGGGCGACACCTTCCGTGCCGGCGCCGTGGACCAGCTCCGCGTGTGGGCCGATCGTACCGGGTCGGACTTCATCGGTGCCAACGCGGGCGCCGACCCCGCCGCGGTGGCGTTCGATGCCATCGACGCCGCGTCGGCCCGTGGCGCCGACGTGCTGATCGTGGATACCGCTGGACGCCTGCATACCAGCGAGGGACTGATGACGGAGCTCAAGAAGGTCGCACGCGTCATCACCAAGCGGCTTCCCGACGCCCCGCACGAGACGCTGCTCGTGCTCGATGCCAACACCGGCCAGAATGCGGTGGCGCAGGTGAAGGCGTTCGACGAGCACGTCGGGCAGATGTTCGCGCACTTCAACGACGATCCCGACGGTCCGCTGGACATCGCGTCGCTGCGCGCGGCGCATCCAGGCCTGATGGATCTCGCGACCTGGCTGCACAGCGTCCAATGGAGGCCGTGAACCCGCTTGGGCCTGGTCCGCATCTACGCTGGGTTATCGCCATGGATCACTGCGTGCCACCTTCGTGGAACGTTTCGTGGAACGGTCTCCTGGCTTATTCCAGCGCAGCGGGTGCCGTCAGTGCGATCGACCGTGCTATCAGTGCAGCTAGCGCGTGTGCTGCACGGGGCCGTACTTCCTGGAAACGGCAGGTCAGCGGTTCGATCCCGCTCACCGGCTCCCAGGTCGGGCAGGCTTGCGTCCTTTGTATGTCTCCGTTCGCGGAACGAGTGTCATAGGCCA
>DASTGQ010000246.1:0-2547 GCA_035718985.1 Gemmatimonadaceae bacterium | reverse complement strand
ACGGCGACGCAGAGGTTGCATCCCTTGCACGCCTCGGGGTTCACGAAGATGGAGAGCAGGCCACCGTTCCCCTTCTCGCGACCTTCCACGGCGTCATAGAATGGCCGCGTGCGCGCCGTCGGCAGCTCGATGAGCCGAGCGTTGACGATCGCAAATTCTTCCTCCGCGGCCGCCTTGCGCTCTGTGTCCCAGCCCAGCTTGTCCGTCACGGTGCGATAAGCCGCCGCCCACGCATCGCTGAGCGGCACGGGTGACCTGGCGTCGAGCAGCTTCCGGACTTCCTTTGCCCAGTGCTTCACGATGGGGCGCAGGCGGTCCATGCGTACGCCGTTCTCCGAGGCGTCGAGCGCCGTGGCCAGCAGTTGGTCCACCGTGGTCACCACCGCGGGAAGCGCGGCGTCGGGACACTGCGTCCAGCACTGCGCGCAGCCGGTGCACTTGGAGGCGATGAAGTGCGGGATCTCCATCCGCACGCCGCTCATGTCGCGTACCGCGCCCGTGGCGGCGGGGATGACGCTCATCGCGGCGAACGGATCGGCGATGCCGTCCTGACCCATCTGGCACATCGAGCAGACCTGCTCCCAGAATCGCCCGGTGTTCGCCGGCCCTTCCTCGGCGGCGTTGACTCGGAGCGACGCGGGCATGCGCGGCACGATGCCCGGTTCATCGGCCGTCGCGAGCTCCTTCACCTCCACCGTCTTCACCTCGTCGAACCCGCGGCGGATGACGCGCAGGTTGTCCTCCACCACGCGCTCACCCTTTGCGCCGAACTTCTTCCCGAGCTGCTGGCGAATGCCGCTGAACAGCACATCCGACGTCACCTCCTCGCGCGCCAACAGTGGCGACGTGGCGAAGAAGGCCCCCATGAACGCCGCCCCCTGCATGCGATAGCGCAGCTCCGCATCGGAGGCTTCCTCGCGGGCGATGGCGAACGCGTCGAGCACGTACAGCCGGATGTTGCGGTCGAGGATCGTGCGCCGTGCTGCGGCGGGCAGCGATTCCCAGAAGGCGTCGGGCGAAAGGTCGCTCTGGATGACGAACGTACCTCCCTCCGCGAGGCCGGACAGCGGATCGCAGTGACGGAAGACGTTGGGGTCGGGCGAGAGCACCACATCCACGTGGCGCAGCTCGCAGTTGAGGCGCACCGGCTCGTGCGCGAGCACCGCGTAGAAGGTGGTGGGTTGCCCCTTTTTCTCCGAGCCGTACTTCGGGTTGGCCTTGATGTGCATCCCGAACAGCTCGAACGCCGTCATCGCGAGGTTCTTGCCCATCGTGATCGCACCCCATCCGCCAACCGAATGAATGCGTACGGCGGTGGATCCCTCGGGCAGCAGGTCGATGCTGCCCGCCGAATGCACGGCGAGCTGACGCAGCTTCGGATAGGCGTCGAGTAGCGACTCCTGCCAGATCTGGAGCTTGGGGAGCTTCGTGTGCTCGCGCACGAAGTCGATACCCAGGTAGAACTGGCGTGTGCGTGCGTGACCCGGGAGCATGTTCTCCACCGCACCCGCGAGGTCACCCGCCTGCAGGTCCCGACTGCCAAGCCCGAAGCACCCGCTGAAGAAGTCCGGAATCTCCTCCGCTTCCAGGCAGGGCACGCCCGGATACGGGAAGTCGGACATGGCTCGTCCGTTCTCCGCGGCCTTGGACATCGCCGCGCGGATCTCGCGCAGGAGGGGCGGATCCACGGCGAGCGGCTGGTCGGTGCGCTCCAGCACGAGCACGCACTTCTTTCCGGCGAGGATCTTCGCCACGAGGTCGGCGGGGAAGGGGCGGAACATCGTGAGGTTCACCACTCCCGTCCTCACGCCGCGCTTCTCGCGCAGCCAGTCGGCCACGGCCTCGGCATTGGATACCGCCGATCCCTGGCCGACGATCACGTAGTCGGCGTCGTCGGTGCGGTAGCCGCTCAGCCGAGCATAGTGCCGCCCGGTGAGAGCGCCGAACTGCTGCATGGCGCTGTCGGTGATCTCCGCGATATGGTCGAAGTAGAAGGGCCGCTGCGCCGCGACCCCCTGCGCGTAGCTGTCCTGGTTCTGCACCACGCCGAGCATGGCCGGATAGTCGAAGTCGAACGACTCCGGGATGCGCCGCCGGCGCTCGCCGAACACCAGCCGCTGTGCCGGCGTCGGACTGTCGATGATGTCCGCCGGGTCGCCGAGGAACGCCTTGACGAGCTCGCGTTCCGGCAGGCGCAGCGTCTCGATCACGTGGCTGGTGAGGAAGCCGTCCTGCGCGACGATTCCCGGATTGAGCGACAGCTCGGCGATCTGGTGCGCGATCAGGTTGAGGTCCGCGGCTTCCTGCACGTCCTTCGCGAAGAGCTGGAAGAAGCCGGTGTCGTCCACCGCGTGGTAGTCGTCATGGCCGGCGTGCACGTTGAGCGCGTGCTTGGTGATGGCGCGTGCCGCGATGTTGAGCACGTACGTGAGTCGCTTTCCCACGGCGGGGTAGAGCGACTCGTGCATGTACACGATCCCCTGGCCGCTCGAGAAGTTCGTGGCGCGCAGCCCGCTCATCGACATGCCCGCCGTCACGGCGGCGGCC
>DASTGQ010000245.1:0-3507 GCA_035718985.1 Gemmatimonadaceae bacterium | reverse complement strand
CGAAGGTGCTGGACCGGAGCGAGGCCGCATGCCGGCAGCTGATCCATCGCGCGCGCGAGCGGCTGCGCGACGAGCGGCGCCAGGTCGCGATGTCCGCGAAGGAGAAGGAGACGCTCACCGAGCGCTTCCTCGGTGCACTTCGCGCGGGTGACCGCGACACGCTGCTGTCGCTCGTCGCGCCGAACGCGACGTGGACGTCCGATGGCGGCGGCATCGTCTCCGCGACGCGCCGCGTGATCGAGGGGGCGGACCGCATCACGCGTCTCCTGCTTGGCCTGGAGCGCAAGTGGCCGTTCGTGCGACACGAGCTGACGTGGCTCAATGGGGAGCCGGCCATTGCGACCAGCTACGGTGAACAGCTCGTGTGCACGACGGCCATCGACTTCAGCGAGCGCGGGATGGTGGCGTTCTACAGGATGCTGAATCCGTACAAGCTGCGGCACGCGCGGCGTGCGCCGTCGCTCCTGGCGCCCCGCGGCGTCGCCTGATCGGGTCGTCTTCCCGGTTGCCCGGTTCGACTCGGCCCGGAGACATCTGGTGCGAGCCGCTCAGCGTGCTTCCGCCGAGTTGGTCGTGTGTGGATGCTTCCCGAGCTGGTGCCAGCTGGATTCGCTGATGTCGACACCATAATGCTTCGCGGCCTTCTTGATGTTCCGGAAGGCCAGGTCGCGGTCGGCGTCGGACACGCCTTCCACCTGATCGAACCGGGCAAGGGCGCTCCGCACGTGGCTCGCGTCGGTGATCGGTTCCTTGCGCTGCTTCGGGAAGGCGTAGACGCTGTCGGGCAGCTTGTCGCGGTCCGCCGTGCTCAGCCTGCCATGTTCGGTCTCGGGTTTCCAGGTGGTGTCATCGCTCATGATGCAGGTCCTCCGGTCAACGTGTACGCTCTTCGGGCTGCAGGGATCGCGACATTCACGTGACGTGCGCGGTCCCGTAACGTATGGATATACCATGCAAAAACGGGGCGCGCCTGGCTGGAGGAAGCGGGCAGGTGAATGACACGACGGTGCATCCGGCGCTCTTCCGGACACGGCAGTGGATTCATACGTTCGGCCGCGATCCCCCTTGCCCCCGATGTCGGCAACCCACCCGTCACCGAAACTCCGATGGCAACCCACCTCTCCGAGTCCAGGATCGCCACGCGGCTGGCCGCCGTGGACGAGCACGCGATGGCCGAGAACCGGCACGACCTCGACACCCTCGTCGCCACCTTCGGTGACGAGCCCTTCTGGGACGACCGGAGCGCGAGCGAACGGCACGACGGACGCGACGGCGTGCGGACCTACTACGCGCAGCTCTTCGCCGGCTTCCCCGACTTCCAGCTCGTCATCGAGCGGAAGCACGTCGCCGAGGAAGCGGTGATCATGGAGGTGCGCGTGACCGGGACGCACACCGGTGAGTGGAAGGGCATCCCGCCGACCGGGAAGAGAGTGGAGTTCCCCGTCTGCGCGGTGTTCACCTTCGACGACAGCGATCGGATTGAGGCGGAGACGGTCTACTTCGACCGCATGACGGTCCTCGGCCAGCTCGGCATCCTGTAGCGGTCGTCCGCGTCAGCCGAGCGATTCCAGGAGCGTTCGCGCCGCGAGGAGGTCGGTGGTGTCGAAGCCCTCGGTGAACCAGCCGTAGACGCCGGACAGTGTCTCCCGCGCCAATGCGGGATTCCCGCGTGCCTGGTGGAAGCGCGCCGCGCTCGTCGCGGCTCGCAACTCGAGGGACTTCGCGCTGCGCGACCGCGCGTCGAGCATGGCGCGCTCGAAGCACGCGGCGATGCCGGCGTCGTCACCGCCGAGGTGGAACATCGCCTCCCCGCGAAAGCGCTCCAGCTCCGAGTCCCAGTAGTGGTCCGCCGTCGACGCGGAGCACGTGAGCCCTTCGCTCACCGCCATGAGCACGTCGTCGTACCGACCGGCGCGCGAGTAGACGTCAGCGAGGAGGGCAAGGAACTGCGGTCGTGCGACGAGCGAGCCGGCAGCGAGCTGGCCGGCGAGGCTCGCGTTGATCTCCGCGACGCCCTCGTCCACCCGCCCCTGCATCGCCACCGCCCAGCCGTGGAGCACCATCCCCCACGCCAGCGTGGTGGCGATGTCGCGTTCGCGTGCAAGCTCGAGCACGGTCTCCGAGTACCGCAGCGTGGCATCCACGTCACCGAGGAACTGGTGGACGAACCCGCCGAAGAGGCGCGCGAAGCCGCGCGCTTCCGGGTGCGGCACCTCCTGCGCGAGGGCGAGCGCCTGCGTCACCCGCTGCCGTGAACGATCGGGGTACCCGAGCACCCACATCACGCGTGCGGACTCCGACATCAGGCTGACACCCGGCTCGATGAGGACCGAGAAGAAGTACGGGCTGAGGTCGACGCTGTACGACTCCAGGCCACGCTCGAAGTGGACGAGTGCCGCCGGATGGTCACCGAGATGATGCAGGGTGAGGGCGAGTGAGTTGTGCGCGGCGACGAGCATGAACCGCTCACCCGTCTCCGTCGCCATCTGCAGCATCTCCTCCCCGATGGAGAGGGCGACGTCCAGCTTTCCGGCCACGATGTAATACGTCCACATGCCGGCGCGCATGGGGAAGCGCTCCGGCCGGGCCCCGAGCTCGTTCCACAGGGTGAAGGCGCGCTCCGCGGCGACGCGGACATCGGCGGAGGCGAGGCCATGGATGGCGCCGAGCGCGTTGGCGTAGATGCTCTGCAGCTGCAGCTCGAGCTCGGCGCGCTCCGTGGAGTCGGGAAGGTCGGCGAGGAGGAGCAGCGCACGGCGTACGAGCGCGATGGCTTCCTGGTTGGCGAAGAGCCGTGCCGAGTTGTGGGCGGCGATGGTGAGGTGCTCCACGGCCTGGCGAGGATCGCGCGCCGCCTCGAACAGCGCCGCCAGCTCCGTGGCGATCTCCGCGCTGCGCCCGCCATGATGCTCGAGGAGCAGTTGCGCGGCGCGCGCGCTCAGCGAGACGCGCCGCGTGGGCGTGAGCGCGGCGTAGAGGGCGTTCTGGTAGAGCACGTGCACGAAGCGGTAGCGCACGTTGAGCGCGCCGTCGGGGAGCCCGTGCTCGCGCGCTCGGCGAACGAGGCCGTGCACGTGCTCCAGGCGCTCGAGGCGTTCCTCCACGTCGGCCGGGTCCATGGTCATCAGGCCGGCGATGAGCACCGAGTCGAACTCGTAGCCCTGCACGCTGGCCGCGGAAAGCAGGCGGCGATCGGCGTCGTCGAGCTGCTCGATCTTGCGCTGGATCATGCTGCGCGTCGACTCGGGGAGCTCGTGCTCGATCACCGGCACCGACTGCGCCAGCGTCCAGCCATCGCTGCCGTTGGCGATCACGCCTCGCGTGCGCAGGTAGTGCAGCAGGTCCGTCATGAACAGCGGGCTTCCCTCCGTGCGCTGGTGGATCAGCGTCGCGAAGGTGGCCGGGAAATGGTGCCCCGGGAACTCGAGCTGGAGGTACTGATTCACCGCCGCGAGGTCGAGGAAGCCGAGCGTGAGCTCGCGTCCCAGTCCGCGCGACTGCAGGTCC
>DASTGQ010000244.1:0-8393 GCA_035718985.1 Gemmatimonadaceae bacterium | reverse complement strand
TAAGGCTGCGCTAAGGGTCGGGTCCGCCATGCGAAGCCACGCACCGCTCGGTGCGTGTTCGCGCCTACAAGGCGCAAGGGCTCAGGTCGCCCGGTAGAGAACCGTGTCGCACGTCTCGAACGCCGGGAACGCGACCTTCATGAACCACTCCGGTCGAACTTCGGGAGCCGAGCCTCGAACGCGCCAACCACTTCCTTGAACTGCCAGTGGTCCTCGTTCACGACGAAGACGGCGCCCTCCGCCACCGACTCGACGGCGAAGTAGATCGAGTCGTGCGCGTAGCAGTCCACTTTGAACGCGCGGACGGAGCGGATGTCGCTCCAACGCATCCAGGCGACCATCGACTTGCCCTTGCGTAACGTGAGCCCGTCGTTGTCCACGTCGAACGTGAGCGGCGCCGCGGCCGTCGCGGCCTGCATCGCCTTGCGCTGACGCCACCGCAAGAAGGCGTAACCGGCGACGAGCGCGATCAGGACGACGAGGCCGCCCATTAGACCTCCAGCCGCTGGCCCTGGACCAGCGGCTGCACGGCACCGTCCGGTTCGAAGCCATCCGGCAGGTGAGTGACGCGCATGCGGTTACGCAGTTCGCTCGGCAGCGCCGCCAGCGACTCGTACGGCGTGTGCGCGGGCCCAAGGTTGGCCTCGTGGACGATCAGGTCCGATGGCGCGAGCCACTCGATCAGGCCCTCGTCGAACGCCGTGTCGCCGCTGATACCGACCGTGCGCCCCGCCGCACGGATCTTGAAGGCGTAGGTCGGGATGTGGTGATGCGTCGGGCGCGCCTCGATGGCGAAGGGTCCGAACCCGACCACGACACCGGGCACGGCCGGGCAGGGGTCAAAGAACGACTCGAACGTCTTCGAGTGCGGCCCCTCCGCGTCGCGGAGGACGGACATCCCGACAGCGAGGTGCCCCTCCCACGCCTGCGCGAGGACTTCGGGGCCGGCGATGAGCGGCGTGCGGCTGCCGAGCATGAAGTGCGTGTAGTAGGCGAAGCCCTCCAACCCCGAGGCATGGTCGGCATGGAGGTGCGTCACGACGACGCCGCGCACGTCCTGCACGTCCACGCGGCCGTTCGTGCCCTCGCGGAGCATCTTGCGTATCGGATGCGGGCAGTCCACGAGGATCGCCATACCGGCGGCCTCCAGCAGCAGGGAGGAGGTGTAGTGCAGAGCGCTGAACGCATCGCCTACGCCCAGCACGGTGGCGGTGAAGCTCATGGGCGTGCTCCCGGAAGAAGAGCGGCGGCCATGGCGCGCGCGGCCGGCGCTGCCGAACCTGAAGGGATGGAGTCTGGTGCGACGGCGGCCTGCACGAAGCAGCCCTGCACGAACGCTACGAGCGCCGCCGCCGCCTTCTCCGCTGCACGCCGGCTCGGGGTGAGTGGTGCGCAGAGCGTCTGCAACTCTCCCTGCCACGAGGCCAGGACCGCTCGAACGGCGCGTGCAACTTTCGGCTCGCGGATGGCCTCCGCCGTCACCGCGACCCACGCCGCGACGCCTTCGGGGTTTGAGCCGGCCCCGAGTTGGAGCATTGCGTCGAGGAAGGCGTGCAGCCGCGCCCGATCATCCTGTGCTCGCGCGGCGTGCTTTTCGACCCCCTCGTGGGCGATGCGGGCGAGGAGTTCGACCAGTGCCAGCAGGATCTCCTGCTTCGAGGCGAAGTGGTAGTGGATGAGCCCTGGTGTAAGGCTCGCGGCGTGCGCGATCCGCTGCGTCGAGGCCCCGTCATATCCGTACTCCGCTACGACGCGCAGCATGCCCAGGACGATCTGCTCACGGCGGTGTTCGGTGTTCGGTGGGCGGGGCATAAATAAGTTGGTTGACCAACCTAATAACGCCGGCCGTCACAACAGTCAACCGGCGCCTCGTCGGGACTTGCTCCTGCGGCTGCGCTAGCGCCGCACGCGGTAAAGGGCACCCTCGTCTAGGTTCTCCAGGCGCCGCTCGTCTACGTCGCCCAGTCGCAGGTCGCGCACCTCGGGCGCGGACTTCTCGCCCGTCGTGTAGGCGTCGTCCAGCAGGCCGTCGTAGTCGTCCACGAGCAGGCCGACGTGTTCGACGCGGACTGCTTCGAGAGCATGGTGAAGCCAGTCGCGCCACGCGCGCGCCCCCTGCGCGGCGTCGTCGGCCTTGGCCTTCGCATGACGATCCTGATCTGCCTCAACCTGCGCGAGCCAGCGGTCGATGCGGGCGTGGCTCCAGCCCTTCCGCCGGAGCCGGTCGAGTTTGTGTTCGATGCCCTCGCGGTTGCGCTCGGCGGTGCGGTGCATCTTGGCGGCGCTCCCGAGCGCGGTGCCACAGTCGCAGTGGCGGCTGGTCATGCGGCCGAACACCTCGCCCGGTAGGAGCACCGAGGTGACGCTGCCGGCGGTCACCTCGGTGAACCGGAAGAAGTCGCGCTCCAGGTTCTTCAGCGGCGCGCTCGCGGGCAAGGTGCCAAGGACGAAGGTGCACATGGGGGTGGGGATAGTACTAGCCGGCCCCTCGCTACGGTCAAAGGGTCCCATCCGCAAGTAACGTGGACTTCGCGTTCGGGAGCGCGCATGCGGCTCGCGAACGGCCGGTATTACCAGGAGCGCGCGTAGATCAGTCGGGGTCGGCGCCGATAGCCCGAACGAGCAGCCGCAAGACGCGCTCCTGCTTGGCGTCCATCTCGTCGCGGCTGAGGTTCAACGGCTGCGGCGAGAAGAAGTTGCTGTGCTCCCCGCCCGAACGCGGTTCCAGGCCCAGGTGCTCGATGATCACGACATGCGGGAGATCCGACTTCGGCTTGTCGGTGAACGCCTCCCGCAACGCGCGCTCGTAGCGCTTATCCATCTCCTCCGTCTCGGCGTTGCGTACCAGAGACTGGAATCCGACCGACAAGACACGGAACGCTCCGGGCTCCTCGGTCGGGATCTTCGTCTCGTTCACCTTGCCGATGATCCAGCGGCAGCGCTTCGCGGGCGTGTCGTTGAGTCCCGGTTCGTACGGTCGATCCTTCCGCTCGACGAGGACCAGATCGCCGTCGTTGGTGACCCACCGGATGTCGTGACCTTCGACCTGGTTCCCGTACAGGCAGATGCGCCCGCCGCCAGCCTGTACGAGGCGGGCAGCGAACACCATGGTCCCGACGCCGGCAGGCAGCACCTGTTCGGCCCCGCGCTCCTTCGAGTCCGTGGACATGATCTCGCGCCTGACGAAGCTGCCGTCCATGCGCTCCACCGCGTCGTTGCCGTAGAGGACCCAGATCGCCCAGGCCAGTCGCTCGAACTGCGCGGAGAAGTGGAGCCCGTGCTGCCTGCGCTCGATGGGGATGTCGTCGAACGCCGGGGCGACGACGTTCCGATCCACCTGGACGTAGATGTCGAGGGCCTGCTTCAGCGGCGACTCCTCGAAGTTCAACCCCATCTCGTCCTGGATGAACCAGCGGATGATCCCAACGTCGCGTTGCACGAGGTCGTGCCAGTGGCCCAGGTCCCGGCGAGGATGGAACTCGCCGCTCGGTAGTGGCGGGAGCGGGAAGGGGACCTTGCGGGGCATCGCGCCTACCGTCCGAGGATCGCGGCGAGGTCGTCGCGAAGGAGCCGCTCCTCCTCGTCGGTCATCTCGGTCATGGTGAAGACCTCGATGCCGTCGATCACCTTGCGGACCGCGCCCCCGGGGATCGCCGGCGGCAAGTACTTCACGTCCGCCTTGCGGATGGACTTCAGCCCGGCCGGCGTGCGCTCGAAGTCGTCGCGCGAGAACATGCCCAGCGCGCTGGGGCTCGCGCTGGCGCGGTACACGCTCAGCCTCAACGTCCCCTGGTCGCGCGTCAGGACGACCTGCGCCGTCTTCGCCTCGTAGGTCGGGTTGAGGGTAATGGCCCTGACCAAGTTCGGACTCGCCGTCGTGGCGTTCGTCTGGACGGGCACCGTCTGCGGCGGCGGGTAGTGGTACTTCGCCATGCGGCGATCTGTAGCACGAGCGACCAGAACGGATCGGGAAGCGGCCGGCCGTGCTACACGAGCACCGAGCGGAGATGGCGACCTGGACCCCCCAGCAGCGTCGGCGTGCGAGATGGATCGGCGGCATCCTCGTGGTCGGGGGCGTCGCCCTGAACCTGTACGCGAGCGCGTTGGCCGCGTTCCAGATGGGCGGGTCCTGCAAGGAGTTCGGGTTCACGGTGCCCGACTGGAACTGCCGTCAGGCCAGCTTCTACGGCCTGTTCAGCGTGATCCTGGTCGTGTGCGGCGTCGCGGTGTTCGCCGCGAGCTTCCTTCGTCGGCCGCGCGGGTGACCGGAGCACATTGATGAGCCCGAGGGCGCAGAAGGACTGGCTCCGGCGACCGACCGGGGGCGAGTCCGACCGGCACGAGTTCGAGGCGAGGGGCGTCCGGCCGGGTAAGATGCGCCGCGTGCCAGAGGCGGGCCGGCTGATGGTCAAGGTCCTTCTTGTGGCATCGGCAGCGTGCACGTCGGCGCACGCAACGCGGGCGATACTTCCAGATGGACAAAAGACCATGAGCGCGGAACACGCAGTCATCGTGGAGTTCAAGTACGGCCTGAACGATCTCGGGCCGCTTCGCGAAGCCGAGTCCAGGCTGGACGCAGCGATCAGAAGCGCCGGAGCGGGCGAGTACGACGGCGACGAAGTTGCGGCCGACCTCAGCGATGGTTCGCTGTACATGTATGGACCCGACGCCGATCAACTGTACGCGGCCATCCGCTCCGTGCTGGAGTCTGCTGCGGTCATGCGAGGGGCTACGGTGCATGTTCGCTATGGACCTCCGGGCAGTCGCGAGAAGGTGATCATCGTCGGGGACTAGGACTTCGCACCGTTGGACAGGTTTGGACAGGTGCGAGTCCCATCCGGGACCATGCAGGGCCACACCGAGCCGCTCCTTCGATTCCCGCCGCCTGCACCAATTTTCTTCTCTGAGGAACGCGACCTGTCCAATGCTCTCGGGTCATGCTCCCACGTCCCAATCCGGGCGTGCTAGCGTCAGTGCATGGCGGCACGCTTCGCATCCGCGCTCGCCCTATCCATCGCGTGCTCCACGGCGGTGCCCAGGAAGGCGGCGACGAGCGACGCCCCGCCGCTCCTCGAGCCGATGCAGGCAATCGCGGAGGGCAGCGGGCCCGCGCTGGTGATGCTGCCCGGTGGCACCTTTGGTGCCGACGTGTATACGCCACATGCGGCGCAGCTCGCGAAGAGCTTTCGGGTGGTGCGGGTCGAGGCATTGAATGTCCATTTCGCCGATCAGGGCCGCCGGCTTCCGGACGATTATTCGGTCGGCCACGAGACCGTTGCGTTGGCCGCGGCGCTGGAAGGGCAGGGCCTCTCCACGCCGGTTTCCGTCATGGGCTGGTCCTACGGGGGAGTGATCGCGCTCGACTTCGCGTTGCGCTATCCGTCCAGGGTGCGAGCGCTGATCCTTTTCGAGCCGCCCGAGTTCTGGATCGTGGATGAGGATCTCGAAGACGAGGGACTGCGACAGATCCGCCAGGTCACCCGCCGGTTCACTCCAGGTGCTACGATCACGGAAGCCGACGTGGAGGCTTTTCGATGCGCGCTCGGCAATTGCGTGGCCGGCGTGTCGATCCGCAAGGATCCCCGGTGGCCTCTGTGGGTGGCGCATCGCAACCGGATGCGCGGACTGGCAGCGAATCTCGATTACAGGCGCACGCGCGACGAGCTGTCTGCTTTGCGAGTCCCTGTGCTGGTCATGACGGGGAGCGCGACCGTGGGCTTCCATCGCCGCATTGACGAAGAGCTCGTTCGGACGTTCTCCAACGCGCGCAGCATCGCCCTGAGCGGCGGCCACGCGGCTCCCATCACGGCACAGGACGAGTTCGTCTCGGCAATTGAGACGTTCCTCCTCACCGTTCCCTAGTTTGCCGGCGGCACCTCTCCGGCGCTTCTGGTAGATGCACCCGCGTCCGGATCGCTGCCTAGAAATTCACCCGCAGCGAGGTGCCGAACGTGCGCGGCTGGTTCGTCAGGTATCCGATCCGCGCCCTTGTCCCGCGTTCCTGGTCCAATGCCAGCAAGGCGCGCTCGTCCGTGAGGTTGTTGGCGTACAGCGAGAAGTCCCACTTCTCCTGCTTGACGCCGATCCGCGCGTTGACGATGTCGTAGGCCGGCAGCTTCGGGTTGTACGTGAAGACGGTCGCGTTGTACGGAGCCCCGGGCGTCGTACCCCCGAACGCCGGAAGGTTGAGCGTCCCCAGGCCCTCGTCACCCACCTGCGTGTAGCGGGTGCCGACAAACTGGTTCACCGCCGTGACATAGGCGAGGTATCCCGTCCGGACCTCCCACTGGAAGGTGGCCGCAGCGGCGAACTTGAACTTGGGGACGGTCGGCAGCCGCGCCCCGTGCCGGATCCCGGAGACGATGCTCACGGTCCCGTCCGCGGCCGTCGAGGTCAAGGTCGACATCAACCTGGCATCGTCGTAACCGCCCGAGAGCGTGAAATCGAAATTGCGGGTCGGCGCCGCCTCGAGCTCGACGTCGACGCCCATGCTTCGCGCCCTGGGCACGTTGAAGATGACGCGCGAAGAGCAGGAGCCAGCCGTCACGGTCGCCTGGAGGTCGTAGATGTCCATGTAGAAGACGGAGACGTCCACCGAGGCCTTCCCTCCGAGCAACTTCGACTTGGTCCCGAGCTCGTAGTTCCAGACGGTCTCGTCGTTCCAGTTGGTGTGGCCGCCGAAGGTGATGCGGTCCTGGGGCGTGCAGAGGGAAAAGTTGAGGGGGTCGTTGATGCCACCGAGGCGGAAGCCTCGGGAGACCTGCGCGTTGATCCGGGTGGTGTCCGCGATCTTGTAGCTGAGGATGAACCGCGGGGCGACGCCGTCGGCCTTGGTGGTGCCGGGTTGCGACACGACCTCGCCGTTCGCGCCCTCGCCGAAGATGCCGCCAAAGAGCTGCTGCTTGTCTTCGCTGAAATGGTAGTAGCGCAGGCCGGCGGTGAAGTCCCACTGGTCGCTCAGCGCCACGGTGCCCTCGCCGAAAGCGGCGAACTGGTCCAGTTTGTAGGACAGGCTGGAAAAGAAGAGGCTGTCCGGCGGCGCGAGCGTGTCGATCCCGGATCGCGAGGGAACGCCGCTGACCGCCGTGAAGCCCGCGACGGGAAGGTCCTGGCCGTAGTCGCGGTTCAGGTGGGCGTAGAAGCCGCCCAGGACCCATCGGAAGCGTTCCTGGCTGCCCGAAAGCCGCAGCTCCTGGGTGAACGTCGTGGCCGGCTTGCGGTTCGGCGTCGCGGGGTCTCCGCCGCCCGTGGCGTCGTAGAGGGGCGAATTCAACGAGTAGACGGGCTCGCCCAGGCCGATGCTGCCCCCCGTGATGCTGGAGGTGAGCGCGCCCGCGTCGCGCACCACGAGGATGTCGCGGCGGTTGTAGGAGCTGATCGAGGTGAGGTCCACGTCGCCGAAGTCGTAGTTGACGTTCAGGTCGGCCAGGTACCACTTGTCGGTGTATGGCTCCCGGACCTGGATGAACTGCTCCCGGTCGCCGAGCGTGACCGCGGGCCGCGCGGTGGTGAACGGGTTGGCCAGGATGTTGTAGACGTCGATGCGGTTCCAGCCGTCCATCTCGATCTTCTGGTACATGAAGCGCGGCGTGATGCTCAGCTTGTCCACGGGGGCGAGCTTGACCGCGATGCGCCCACCGAAACGCTTGCCCGTGTTCACGTCGTTCTGGGTGGTGGTGGGGTCCGGCTGGATGGAGCCGTTCGCCGTTGTCCTGACGCCCGGCGAGTCGATGTAGCCTCCCAGGGCATCGTAGTAGACGGACGCGCGCAGCGCTGCCATCTCTCCCAGGGGAACGTTGAAGCCGACCTTGGCATTTCCTCCCTGGTTGCCGTGAACGATCGTGCTTCCATCCAGCTCTCCGAAAAACTTGGTGGCTCCCAGCTTCGGCTGGTTGGTGATGTAGCGAACCGTGCCGGACTCGGAGCCGGCGCCGAAGAGAGTGCCCTGGGGGCCGCGGAGAACCTCGACGCGGTTGAGGTCGAACAGATCGAGGTCCGGCGTGAACAGGGACATCGAGACCAGTGACTCGTCGAGATAGACGCCGACCTGCTCCTTCACGCCCGGCTGGTCGCGCGCGATCTGTCCCGAGGACACGCCGCGCATCGCCACCTGGCTCTGGCCCGGGCCCAGGTTCTGCACCGTGAAGCCGCCCACGTTCGCCGCGACGTCCTCGATGTCCGTGGCCCCGCGCACGCGGAGCGTCTCTTCGGTCGTCGCCGTCAAGGAGAAGGGAACCTTCCTGACCACGTCCTCGCGCTTCATGGCGGTGACCGTGATCTCCTCCGAGAGGTTCGTCGCGACGCTCGTCGCGAGAGTGAAGTCGACGGTGAGCGTGCCGGCTGCTGGCACCGCCTGGCTCTCCTGCACCACCGTCCGAAAGCCGGAGTGCGCC
>DASTGQ010000243.1:0-4152 GCA_035718985.1 Gemmatimonadaceae bacterium | reverse complement strand
GATACCGTCGACCAGGGCATAGAGATCATCGAGCTTCTTCTCGAGCGGTACTTCCCGGTCGGTGTTCTTCTCGGTCGCGTTCGCCACTGGACTGTCTCCGCTGGGTGAGTCGCGCGCGCCACGCCGGCGGCGCCGCCATGGAAGAAGGCAACGCGCGTGCCGCATCACCACCGAGCCGGCCGCCCCCATCGGCGAGCTGGACGGCGATCCGCTGCCAGCGACGCGCCTGCTTGTCGTTCCCCAGCATCGCGTACGCGCGCGCCACTTCCCACGCCGCTTCGTGGGGCTTCTTCACCCCGGCCTGCAGCGCGCGCTCGAACGACGCGGCGGCTTCCTTGTAGCGGCCAGCCTCATAGAGAGTGCGGCCCTCGGAGAGCAGCAGGTGAGTAGGTGGGGGTGTGGGGATGTGGGGCGCGCCTTGACGCTCGTTCGCCGAGACCTGCGCTCCAGCCTCGCGCGCGGCTGTCGCGATGCACGTGAGCGCGCAGACCATGGCGAGCAAGCCGCATGGTCCGGTGCAGCAACCGACGTCCCCACGTCCCGACGTCCTTCTCTCGCCGCCGCACCCGGCTTCACCACATCCCGACACCCTGCTGTCACAAGGCCGGAGCCTCTACCAGGCGGGGCGCTACAAGGAAGCCGCCGCGTCGTTCGAGCGCGCGCTGCAGGCCGGGGTGAAGAAGCCCCACGAAGCGGCGTGGGAAGTCGCGCGTGCCTACGCGATGCTGGGGAACGACAAGCAGGCGCACCGCTGGCAGCGGATCGCCGTCCAGCTCGCCGATGGGGGCGGCCGCCTCGATGGTGATGCGGCACGCGCGTTGCCTTCCTCCATGCCGGCGCCGCCGGCGTGGCGCGCGCGACTCACCCAGCGGAGACAGTCCAGTGGCGAACGCGACGGAGAAGAACACCGACCGGGAAGTACCGCTCGAGAAGAAGCTCGATGATCTCTACGCCCTGGTCGACGGCATCGAGACGGCGATGCTGACCACGCGCACGATCGACGGCTCGCTCGTGTCGCGTCCGCTGCAGACGCAGAAGCGCACCGACGACATGGACCTCTGGTTCATGACGAGCACGGAGACGCACAAGGTGGACGAGCTGCGCGCGAACCCCGAGGTGAACGTCTCGTACTTCAAGGACGCCTCGAAGGAGTGGGTCTCGGTGAGCGGCCGAGCGCGGCTCACGCAGGACAAGAAGCGCATCCGCGAGCTGTACAAGCCGGACTGGAAGGCGTGGCTGGAAGATCAGGGAGGCGATCGCAACGGCGGCCCCGATGACCCGCGCATCGCGCTCATCGTCGTGGAGCCGCACACCGTCACCTACATGAAGTCGAACCAGCCGCGCGTGGTCGCGATGTTCAAGGTCATGCATGCCCTCGCCACCGGCGAGCCGCCGAAGGTGGGGAGCATCCGGCACGTGGACAGCAGCGAGCTGGGCGAGGCGCGCTAGCGCCGACGCGACGTCAGTGCTCCACCTGCACGCTCGGCCCCGTCTCGCCGACGTGGGCGCTCGGGCGCACGTCGAACACGCCGTTCTCGAAGTCGAGGTGCATCCGGGTCGCCAGCGCCACGTCGCTCCCGATCACCCCGTCGAACGTGACGAAGGTCCAGCGGCGGTCCGGCGTCACGGGCGCGTTGCGGAGCGAGATGGCGTAATCGCCGTCGCTGAGCGCGATCTCGCGCGCCACCCACTCCGTCTTCTCCTTTCCCTCGCCGAGCCCGCCGAGCGTCATGCGGCGGGCGGCGACCGGCGTGCGCGGCAGCTTGCGCAGCAGCGACGTGGTGACGTAGGTGCCTTCGGCGCCGGTGTCGAGGCCGAACACCACGGGGCGACCGTCGCGCGTCACGAGCTTCACCACGGGATAGCCGATCCAGTAGAGGTTGCGCCGCGCCCTCGGATTCCGGCGCGGGCGGCGAATGGTCATGGTGCCCGCGCCCGCGTCGAGCACGATGTCCATGTGGCGCAGCAGGTCGGTGCCGATCACGCCGTCGATCGGGATGGACTCCAGCTGGCCCTGCACCATGCGGCGATCCAGGCGCAGCATGCGCTGCTCCACCACGGCGGCGCTCAACCCGCGCGCCTTCACGGGTCCGATGTCCAGCGAGTCGATGATCACGGCACGCGCCGGGATATGGCCCGCCACCACGCCGAGAGCGAGCGTGTCCCTCGAGGCGAGATAGACGCCAGTCTCCAGTGCGACCTCGGCCGAGAGCAGCGTCATGCTGGCGCCCGTGTCGAGCCAGAACTCGTGCGGGTGGCCATTGATGCGCACGGTGATGACCGGCGTGCCGAAGGCGCTGCGCCGCATCGGGAGCACCACGGACTCCTCAGGAACGGTGACCAGCGGCGCCGGCACGTCGGCGAGCGCCCTGGCCCAGCGCTCCACGCTGGCCTGGCGCTCCGACTCGGCGACATCGGCGAAGGTGCTGTCGAAGTTCGCCGTCTGCTGCGCGAGGCGTGGCCAGTCCGAGCTCCACGAGAGGGCCATCGTGAGCCCGACGCGCGCGCGACCGCGCACGACGGCATCCGTGGCCTGCGAGTACAGCGCGCCGAAGGCGACGGCCGCGCCCTCGGGGTCACCGTCCATCAGCGTCTGCAGCGCGAAGACGAAGGTGCGCTCGTCCACCGAGCCTGCCGCCTTCTGCGCGCTCGCGAGGTCGAGCATGGCGAGGTCGGCCCAGAAGTCCGTGCTGTTGAGGGCCCGCTCGCGCGCTGTCCATCGTGCGCGGGCGAGCGACACGGTGAACGGGTCGGTGACGGTGTCGGCGTGGACGGTGGAATCCACGCGCCCCTCCACGATGGCATCCGCGTCGGGACCGATCGGTCCACGCGCGCCGGTGCGACACGCGAGGACGACCAGCGGGACGAGGAGCAGGCAGGAGAGGGGGGACAGTCGGTACATCGGGGGCCCGGGGAACGGGGAACGCGTCCCATCCACTATTAGACTACGCGACCGGCCGTTCCGACACCTTCCGCCGGTTTCAGGGGGAAGCGGCCGGGGCGCGGCTGACGGACAGCCGGAGCACCAGCGCCCGTCCCGGGGCAGGCTCGTAGAACTTCCCGCCGTTCGCGTTGACGCTCACCGACCCTACGGCGTGGACGTCGCCAAGGTTCTGCACGGCGACCATCGGCGAGAGCTCGGCATCGCCCGCGCGAATCCGGCTCGCGACGCCGAGGCCGAAGAGTGCGCGCCCCTTCGTCTCCGCGCTGTTCGGGTCATCCACCATCATTCCGCTCGCGACGTCGGCGGTGGCGGAGAAGGTCATCACGCCCCGGTGCAGCGACGCCTCGGCGGCCAGCGCGTGCACGGGGACGCCCGGGATCCGGTTGCCGGCGTACGAGGTGCCGTTCACCACGTAGTCCACGTAGTGGAAGTGCGAGTAGGTGTACGACGACTGCAGCGAGAGCGGGCCGGCGTCCACCTGCATTCCCAGCTCGCCGCCACGCCGCAGCGTGCGGCCGGCGTTGCGGTAGTAGTTTCGCCCCTGGCCGCCGGGAATGGCGAACGGCACCAGCTCGTCGCGCGCACGCGCCTGGAAGAGCGCCGCGTCCCAGTGCATGCCGAGCTGCGGGACGATGCCCTTGGTCCCGACTTCCAGCATCAGCGTGCGCTGCGGCTGCAGGTCGGGATTGATGCCCGCGGAGCCATCCGGCTTGTTGCCGAGCTCCGTCGTGGTCGGCGTCTCGAAGCTGCTCGACGCCGACGCATAGAGCGACGACAGGGGCGACGTGCGCCACACGATGCCGGCCGAGGGACTCACCGCGTGCAGCGTGCGCTCGCCGGAGTCGTCGGGGTTGTTGGCGTTGATGAAGTGGTCGCGCACCTCGAACCGCACGGCGTCGGCGCGCACGCCGGCGGAGAGCAGCAGGGAGGGCGCGAGCGCGAGCTCGCCGCGCACGAAGGGGCCGACGCTCGTCACCAGCTCGAGCTGGTCCTTGGTGAGCGCGCCACGCAGGTTCGCGCCGGTGGGACAGCTGGCCGTCACCGCGCTGGCATCCACGCAGTTGGAGTGCTCGCGCCGGTCGTCGTGCATCCACTGCGCGTCGGCGCCGGCGCTGAGGCGCAGCGCGTGCGCGCCGGCGATGGCGAGATCGCTCGCGTGCAGCGACGCACCGCCGCTGCGACGATCGACGTCGATCGTGGCGAAGGTG
>DASTGQ010000242.1:0-4653 GCA_035718985.1 Gemmatimonadaceae bacterium | reverse complement strand
GGGAGACGCGGTCGTCGAGCGTCTGGATGTCGTTGACGAGGAGATCCGGATCCACGGAGCGCGTCATCCCGCGCACCGACGATGCAAGCAGCACCGGGTCGCCGTCCGTGCGCAGGGAGGCGAACACGCTGCGAGTCGGCGCCTGGTCGATCGACTGGTACAGCTGTGCGTAGGGCTTCGCCGTCACCCCTTCCTGCGCGATGTTCCCGACGATGCCGACGATGGTCATCCACGTCGTGTTCGGGTTGGCGGGATTGCCGAAGGTGATGCGGCTGCCGATGGGATCGCGTCCGTCGTCGTAGAAACGACGCACCGCCTCCTCGCTGATCACCGCCACCGGCGTCGTGCCGGCCTGGTCCTGGGCCGTGATGAGGCGGCCGCGCCGCAGGGGGATGTGCATCGTCGCGAAGTAGTCGGACGACACGGCGAACGGCTGCATGTCCTCGGGCGCCGCGCCGGGCCGGCTGGGGCGCGAGGGCCTGCCCTCGATGTCGAACGCGAGGTAGCTGGCGCCGGACATCGGCAGGTCGGCGCTCAGCGCGGCGTGCTGCACGCCGGGGAGCGACCGCGCGCGCTCGAGCAGCGTGGCGTACAACGCGGGCGCCTGCGCGGGATCGCGGAACTTGGCGGACGGGAAGGTCACGTTGAAGGTGAGCACGTGCGCTGGATCGAAGCCGAGCTCCACCTTCGTCAGCTTGTCGAAGCTTCGCATGAGGAGGGCGGCACCGATGAGCAGCACGAGCGCCACGGCCACCTCGCCGAGCACGAGGGCACCGCGCACGCGCGCGAGCGATCCGCCCGTGGCGCCGCGCGCGCCCTCGCGCAGCGTGGCGTGCAGCGAGCCCCGGCTGAGTCGCAGGGCCGGCGCGAGCCCGAACAGGAGGCCGGTGGCGACCGACAGCGCGAGGGTGAACGCGACGATGGTGGGGTCGATACCGATCTCGCCCTGCCGCGGCAGGAATTGCACGTCGCTCGCACGCACGGCGGCCACCGCCCACGTGGCCATGGCGAGGCCGAGCGCACCGCCGATCACTGCCAGCACGACGCTCTCGGTGAGCAGCTGGCGAACGAGTCGCCCGCGGCCGGCGCCGAGCGCGGCGCGCACGGCGACCTCGCGGTCGCGCGTCGCGGCGCGGGCGAGCAGCAGGTTGGCGACGTTGGCGCAGGCGATGAGCAGCACGAGCGCCACCGCACCCATGAAGGCGAGCAGCGCGGGCTTCACCCCGCCGACCAGGTCCTCCCGCATGCCGATCACCTCGCTGCGGATGGTGGCGTTGGTGGCGGGATACTGCTCGGCGAGGTGGCGATTCACCGCCGCGATGTCCGCGTCCGCCTGCTGCACGGTGACGCCGGGCTTGAGGCGCGCGAACACGTCCATGAACTCGGCGCGGCGCGGGAGCGTGGTGTCGGCGCGTGCCGGCGCATAGAGATCCACCGTGCGCGTGAGCCGGAAGTCCTTCGGGGTGACGCCGACCACGGTATACGGCTGGCCGCTCAACTGGATCTGTCGCCCGACGATGCGCGGGTCGCCGGCGAAGCGGCGCTGCCAGTACCCGTAATCGAGGAGGACGACGCGATCGTCGCCCCCCACCTGTTCCTCCTCGGGGAGGAAGCCGCGACCGAGAAGGGGACGAACGCCGAACGTGGAGAGGAAATTCGCCGTGACGCGATCGCCGATGACGCGCTCCGGCTCGCCTTCGCCGGTGAGGACGAACGCGGTGTTGTAGCGCGCGGACATCTGCTGGAACGCGTGCGACTGGGCGCGCCAATCCTGGAAGTCGGGGAGGGACGTGCTGGTGCGGCCGAACTCGGGGTAGCGCCCGTAGATGCGCACGAGCCGATCCGGCTCGCCGTACGGCAGCGGACGCAGGAGCACGCCGTGCACCACGCTGAAGATGGCGGTGTTGGCGCCGATGCCGAGAGCGAGCGTGAGCACCACGGCGAGCGCGAAGCCGGGTGCGCGAGCCAGGGTGCGGAACGCGTAGCGCAGGTCGGCGATCATGATTCCATCCAGCCGTCCTTGAGGTGGATGGTGCGGTGGCCGTAGCGGGCGTTCTCGTCGGAGTGGGTGACCTGGACGATGGTAGTGCCGGCGGCGTTGAGGCGCGCGAACAGCTCCATGATCTCACGCGCCTGCGCCGAGTGCAGGTTGCCGGTGGGCTCATCGGCGAGGATGAGCGACGGCTCGCCGATCACGGCGCGCGCGATGCCGACGAGCTGCTGCTGTCCGCCGGAGAGCTGGCGCGGGTAGAGGTCCTTCTTGCCCACCATGTTGAAACGATCGAGCACGTCGGCCACGCGCGCGGCGCGCTCGCTCTTTCCCACGCCGCGGTAGTCGAGCGGCACGGAGAGGTTCTCGGCTACCGTGAGTTCGTCCAGCAGGTGGTACTGCTGGAAGACGAAGCCGATGTGCTCGCGCGCCAGCGCGCGGCGCTGCTGATGGGACAGGGCGTGCACGGGCCGGCCGTGGAAGTGGTACTCGCCGGTGAAGTCGGCGTCGAGCATGCCGAGGATGGAGAGCAGCGTGCTCTTGCCCGCGCCCGACGGTCCCATGATGGTGACGAACTCGCCGGGCGTGATGTCGAGCGTGATGCGGCGGAGCACGTACGAGGTATTGCCCGACGTGCGGTGCGACCGCTCGATGTTGCGCAGGGAAAGGAGCGTGCCTGACGGACTCGCGGTGGACCGCGCGTGCACGTCTGGAGCAGACCTGGAAAGCATGAATGAGTCCTCGGTCGACGCGAAGGCGATGATCGGAGAGACGACGTCCAGCTCGCCGCCTGGACGCCCGCGGGGTTACGCCTGCACCGTCGTCCCCGCCTTCGCCGCGCGCCGCTTCTCCTCGTGCGTCGTGTCCTCGACCACGCGCCCGTCGAACAGGTGCACGGAGCGGTCGGCGTACTCGGCGTAGCGCGGATCGTGGGTCACCATGCAGATGGTGGCGCCGCCCTTGTGCAGCTCCTGCAGGAGCGACATCACCGCCTCGCCGTTCTGGGAGTCGAGGTTGCCCGTCGGCTCGTCGGCAAGGAGGATGGCCGGCTCACCCGCCACGGCGCGCGCCACGGCGACACGCTGCTGCTGGCCGCCGGACAGCTGCGCCGGATAGTGGTTGGTGCGGTGCGACATGCCCACGCGCTCCAGCGCGTCGATGACGCGACGGCGCCGCTCGGCGGGATCGAGGGCCGCGTCGCCCGTGCGGTAGGTGAGCGGCAGCTCGACGTTCTCGTACACAGTGAGGTCGCCGATCAGGTTGAACGCCTGGAAGATGAAGCCGATCTGCCGGTTGCGAACGCGTGCCCGCTCGGCGGCCGAGAGGTCGGACACTGCTTCGCCGGCCAGGCGGTACTCGCCGTCGGACGTGGCGTCGAGAAGGCCGAGGATGGAGAGGAGCGTCGTCTTGCCGCAGCCCGACGGGCCGGAGATGGCGACGAACTCGCCCTGCTGCACGTCGAGATGCACGTCGGTGAGCGCGTGCGTCTCCACTTCGTCGGTGACGAAGACCTTCCTGATGCCGCGCATGCTGATGAGCGAGTCGGCGTCAGGGGGCGCAATGAGGGAGGGAGCAGCGGAGGTGGTCATGGCTCGCTGGGGCGCGAAGGTTGGGGAAGGAGGATCGCTCTGGAGTGGGATACCGCGAGACGCTCTATGGTTTGCTCACCCTTTCGAGTGTGCCGCTACTTCAGTTTCACGCGCTCCACGTTGTCCCACTGGCTCATGTCCGACGTGATGACGCGATCTCCGACCTTGAGCCCGGAGAGCACCTGCACCGTGGTGACCGACGAGACGCCGAGCTTGACCGGTACTCGCGTGGCGTACTTGCCGTCGGAGTCGAGCTTGAAGAGTCCCACCGTGCTCTCGCCCTGCCCGTAGGCCGGCCGTCCGACGTGCAGCACGTCGGGCAGCCGCTCGATCTCGATCGTGCCGTCCACCGACAGGTCGGGGCGCGCGCCCTTGGGCAGCGTGCCCTCGAGTGCGACCTCCACGGTGACGGTGCCGTTCTGCACCGACGGATCGACGCGCATCACCCGACCCTTGGCGATGCCGTTGCGCGTGTCGATGTCCACCGACTGGCCGTTGACGACGTCGCGCGCCTGGGTCTCCGGCACGCGGAGCACGGCCTTGAGCCGGCCCGGCTGCGCGACGGTGGCGAGCACCTGCCCGGGCACCACCCACTGGCCCAGCTCGAGGGGCTGCGTCTGCAGCACGCCATCCTCCGGCGCGGTGACGCGCATGGACGCGACGCGCTGCTGCTGGAAGGCGGCGATGGCGCGCGCGCGCTGCACCTCGCTGCGCTGCAGCGAGATCTGCTGCGCCATGGCGTCGTCCATCACCTTGAGGCGATCCCTTTCCGCCGAAAGGCGCGCGTTCATGTCGGCCGCGTGCTCGGTGGCCTGCGCGATGTCGTTGTTGCTGGCCAGCTTCTTCTCGCCGAGCGCGCTGAGCATGTTCGCCTGGCGCCGCGCGTCGCTTGCGGCTGCCTGTGCCGACGCCAGCGTGGCCTGCTGGGTGAGCCGCTGGGTGGCGAGCGACGTCTGAAGATTGACGAGCGCAGCCTCGGCAGTGGTGACCTGGCGCTGGGCGTCGAGCGCCTCGAGCTGCACGTCAGGGTTGGACAGGAGGAGCAGCATGGTGCCACCGTGCACGACCGCGCCC
>DASTGQ010000241.1:0-2921 GCA_035718985.1 Gemmatimonadaceae bacterium | reverse complement strand
ACAGCGGGGCGTGGAGGGGGACAAGGCGCTGCTCGCGCGCGAGACGTACGTGACGCCCCCCGCCGAGGTGGCGAGGCTGGTCACGGCGCCGCGCGAGGAGAACTCCACCCTCACGCAGCAGGGCCCCGACGGACGGCAGTTCCTCGTGCTGCACGGCGAAGGGCTCGGGAGCACGGCGCGCTTCGGCAAGCCGCACTACTACCTGGGCGGGCTGCAGGTGGACTACCGCGCCAACCGCGCGCGCCCGCTCACCACGCGCGGCGTGGAGGCGATCGAGGTGGTGGACGCGACGACGGGCAGGCGCACGCGTGTCGCCATTCCCGCGGGCGCCACGGCGTCGTCGCCGGTATGGTCGCCGGACGGCCGGCAGGTGGCGTTCCTCGCCAACTTCGACGACGCGTCGTACGTGTACGTGGCCGACGCCGCGTCGGGCGCGGCGAAGCGCGTGAGCAAGCGACCGGCGCTCCCGGTGCTGTCCACCACGCTCGACTGGGCGCCGGACGGCAGCGCGGTGTACGCGGTGCTGATTCCAGAAGCGCGGATGCCGATGCCGAAGGAGCCGGCGGTGGCCGACGGGCCGCTGGTGCGCCTGACGGAGAGCATGAAGAAGAAGACGCGCACCTACGCGAGCCTGCTCGAGAATCCGTACCAGAAGGCGCTGCTGGAGTACTACGGCACGGGCCAGCTCGCGCGGATCGACGCGCGCGGCGGCGCGACGCGCAACGTCGGCGCGCCGGCGATGATCAACGGCGTGGACGTCTCGCCCGACGGGAAGTACCTGCGGGTGACGGTGATGAAGAAGCCGTTCTCGTACCTGGTGCCCGTGTCCAGCTTCGGTACGGTGGAGCAGCTCTGGAACGTGGATGGCTCCGTAATGGCCACGCTGGCCGATCATCCGATGCGCGAGGGGACCGCCGGTGACGACTCGCCGCGCGCCGACGCCGACAGCGGACGTCGCGCCTTCGCGTGGTATCCGGGGGGCGGGATCGCATTCCTGCTGCAGGATCCGGCACCGAAGCGCAACGCGGCGCGCGGCGACTCGTCGGCGCAGGGCGACAGCGCCCGCGCCCCGCGCCGGCGCGACCGCCTGTACGTGTGGAACGCGCCCTTCGACTCGGCGAGCGCGAAGGCGATCGCGACGAGCGAGAATCGCGTGGCCGGCTTCGTGTTCACCACCGACGGCAAGTGGGCGGTGCTGAGCGAGAACGCCAACGGCGTGGCGCACACGTACGCCATCTCGCTCGCCGATCCGGCGAAGCGCCACACGATCTACCGCGCGCGTGGCGCGCAGGTCGGGTTCGGGGGCGGATTCGGCGGCGGCGCGGGCGGTGCCGCCCGTGGCGGCGCGGATGACGACGGCTTCTACACGAACCCCGGGCGCGTGGTGCTGCGCCAGGGTACGGGTGGGCAGCGGGCGCTCGTGAGCGGCGACGGCTCGAGCGTCTTCCTGGAAGGGACGCAGTACGACCGCGACGCGCGCGCCGTGGCGCCGAGGATGTTCGTGGACAAGGTGGAGCTGGCCACGGGCGCGAAGACGCGCCTGTTCGAGAGCGACACGGCGGTCTACGAGAGCGAGCCCGTGCCGGTGGACGCGGACTTCGCGCGCTTCGTCGTGACGCGCGAGACGGAGACGACGGTGCCGGACCAGTGGCTGCGCGATCGCGCGAGCGGCGCGCTGACGAAGCTGACGAACAACCGCGACGTGACGCCCGAGGTGACGAAGCTCGAGCGGCGCACGTACGCGGTGACGCGCGCCGATGGCTACAAGCTGTGGACGACGGTGACGCTGCCGCCGGGCTACCGGGACGGGACGAAGGTGCCGGCGCTGTTCTGGTTCTACCCGTATGAGTACACCGACCAGGAGTCGTACGACCGCACCAAGCGCACCTTCAACAAGCACAAGTTCCCCGCGGCGGGCCCACGCTCCATGGAGATCATGGCGACGCAGGGCTATGCCATCGTGCAGCCGGACGCCCCGATTTTCGGGCAGTCAGGCCGGATGAACGACAACTACGTGCCCGACCTGCGCAACGACCTCTCGGCGGTGATCGACGAGCTGGATCGCCGCGGGATCATCGATCGGCAGCACCTCGGGATCGGCGGCCACTCGTACGGCGCGTTCAGCACGGTGAACGCGATGGTGAACACGCCGTTCTTCAAGGCGGGCATCGCCGGCGACGGCAACTACAACCGCACGCTCACGCCGACCGGCTTCCAGAGCGAGCGCCGCGACCTGTGGGACGCGCGCGAGACGTACCTCTCGATGTCGCCCTTCCTGTACGCGGACCGGCTGCAGGGCGCGCTCCTGATGTACCACTCGCTGGAAGACCAGAACACGGGCACCGACCCCGTGAACTCCATCCGGCTCTTCCACGCATTGCAGAGCATGGGCAAGCCGGCGTCGCTGTTCATGTACCCCTACGAGGACCACGGCCCGCTGATGAAGGACACGCTCCTGGACCAGTGGGCGCGATGGGTGGCGTGGCTGGACCTCTACGTGAAGCACGACGGGCCTGGGACGGCGGCGCCGGGGAAGGTGGCGGAAGACACCCGGTGAGACGTGAAGCGTGAGACGTGAATCGTAGGAGCGGGGGGAGCGGAAAGAGCCGGATGAGAAGCTGGAAAGACCGGATCTGCTCCACGGACGGGCCGGACTCCGCTGCGAGGAGTCCGGCCCGTACGCTTTTCAGGAAAACAGGAATTGATTGGAACGACCTCGGGAGGCTTCACGGCGCGAGGAAGCTTCCCGATCGCGGAAGAGGTCCGGCAGTTTCAGTCCGTTATCCGGCAGTGTCCGTTCCCCCGCTGTCACGGTTCACGTCTCACGATTCACGGTTCACGTCTCACGATTCACGATTCGCGGTTCACGGTTCACGGTTCACGGTTCACGTGTAGTTTTCGGTGCGGTCCTTGCACCGGCG
>DASTGQ010000240.1:0-7352 GCA_035718985.1 Gemmatimonadaceae bacterium | reverse complement strand
CGCAGCGTCTCCATCTTCGTGTTGCGACCGGTGAGCAGCTTGTGCGGGTAACCCTGGTGGCCGACGTCCCAGACCAGCTGGTCCACCGGCGTCTGGAAGACGAAGTGCAGCGCGATGGTGAGCTCCACCACACCAAGGCCCGCGCCGATGTGCCCACCAGTGCGGGAGCAGACGTCCACCATGCGTTCGCGCAGCTCGTCGGCGAGCACGCGCAGCTGGTCACGGGAGAGCGAGCGGATGTCCGCCGGCGATTCGATGTGGTCGAGAAGAGACATGGCGTCTGAAATCTAAGAGGTGCGCTCGACGGAGAAGCGGGCGATGAACTCGAGTGCGGGAGTCAGCATGCCGACCCCCTCGAGGGCGGCGCATCCCTCGCTGACGAGCGCCGCGGCCCGCTGCTGCGCCCCGGCAACGCCAAGGAGCGCCGGATATGTGCTCTTCTGGAGGGCGACATCGCGGCCCGCCGTCTTCCCCAGCTGGTCGGTGGTTGCCGTGACGTCGAGCACATCGTCGGCGATCTGGAAGGCGAGGCCGATGGCAGCACCGTAGGTGACGAGGGCATCCAGGCGCTCGCTCGACGCGCGTGCCGCACGGCCGCCGAGCGTGGCCGCGGCGGTGATGAGCGCCCCCGTCTTGGCGCGATGGATACGTTCCAGCTCGGCCAGGCCAAGGGGGCGCGCTTCGCCCTCGAGGTCGAGGAGCTGGCCGCCGATCATGCCGCCCGCGCCGGAGGCTCGCATGAGCTCGACGACGATGGCTGACACCACGTGATCCTCGAGCGCGAGCGAACGCGCGGCGTCGGTGGCGCAGCGGACCGCCAGCGGGACCATTGCCAGTCCCGCGGCGGTGGCGGCACGCACGCCGAACGCACGGTGCACCGTGGGCTGACCGCGCCGCACGTCGTCATCGTCCATGCACGGAAGGTCGTCGTGCACGAGCGAATAGGCGTGTACCACCTCCACCGCGGCCGCGAGCTCGGCAGCGTCACCGCGGCCATCGGCGGCATCGAAGGCGCTGAGCAGGAGTATGCCCCGCATACGCTTGCCTTCGCCGAGGAGACTGTACCGAATGGCATCCGACACGGGCGACGGCACGCCACCGAGATACCGGTCACAGAAGCCGGCGAGCGCGGCGCCTATCGCGGCTCGGTCGGCCGCGAAGCTGGTGACGACGTCACTCGCCGTCATCAAAGTCCTCGAGACCCAGCGCCCCATCGGCGAGCTCCACCAGCTTCTGCACCTTCACCTCGGCCTCGGCGAGAGTGCCGGCCGCGTCGCGCAGGCAGCCGACTCCTTCCTCGAACAGGGCGAGGGCGCGAGCCAGCTCCAGCGGCTCGCCTTCGAGCTCGCTCACGATCTCCTCCAGGCGCGCGAGACGCTGCTCGATACTGCTCATGCGAGCTTCTCCAGCCGTGCACCCGCACGCACAGCCGTCGTGATGGCGTCAATCGTTCCGTCACGCAGGCGCAGCGCAAACGGCTCTCCGGGGGCGAACTCCGTGATGCTGCCGAGCGTGTGTCCGCTGGGCGACGTGGCCACGGCGTAGCCGCGCCCGAGCGTCGCCAGCGGGCTCAGGGCATCGAGTCGGCCCGCGAGCGCGGCGAGGTGGTTGCGAGGCGTCTCCACGGCGCGCGCGGCCGCGCGAGAGAGGTCACGCGACGCCGAGATCGCGCGCTGGCGCGGCTCGTACAGGCACCCCTCGATCGCCGCCACGAGGCGCTGGCGCTGCGCGCGGAGCGCGAGCGCGACCTCCTGGTGCGAAAGGACCGCAGTCTCCGCCGCCGCGGACGGCGTGGCGGCGCGGTGATCCGCCACGAGATCACAGAGCGTGATGTCCACCTCATGCCCGACGGCGGAGATCACCGGGACGGGGCACGCCGCCACCGCCCGCGCGACTCGCTCGTCGTTGAACGCCCACAGGTCCTCACGTGAGCCACCGCCGCGACCGATGATGACGATGTCGGCGCCCGACCAGCGACCGACGCGCTCCAGTGCCGCGCACAACTCGAGCGGCGCTCCGTCACCCTGCACGGCCGCATGCACGACTACCAGTCGCACGCCCGGTGAGCGGCGACGAGTCACGGCGACGATGTCCCGCAACGCGGCGCCGCTGGCGCTGGTGACGACGGCGATGCAGCGCGGATGCCGCGGGAGCGGACGCTTGCGCTCGGGCGCGAGCAGTCCATCCGCCTCGAGACGCAGGCGCGTCGCTTCGAGCGCCTTCCGCCACAGGCCGTCGCCCTCGGCCTCCATGCGCCGCACGGTGAACTGCATCTCCCCTCGCGCGGCGTACACACCGAGCTGGCCGAGGACGGTGACCTGCATGCCGTCGTCCGGCGCCGCGGGAATTCCGCGCTGGTCACGTGCCCACACCACGCAGCGCATCTGCGAGGACAGGTCGCGCAGGCAGAAGTACCAGTGGCCGTTGCGGTGCGACTTGAAGTCGCTGATCTCGCCGCGAACCCAGAGCGGGATGAACGCCCCCTCCACGACGTCCTTTACCGTCTGCGTGAGCGTGGAGACGGCAATCGCCGAACCGGGGCTGGCGCCCGGGAACGTCTCTCCCACGTCCTCATACAGCGTCTCCGAAACGAGGGGAGCATCGAACAGGGACGGCGCCTGGGTCGTCGGCTCGGCCTGGCGGGAGCTGGCGCGGCGACGCGTCATGCCGGCTCCAGCTGGCGGGCCGCGCGGGCGGTGTTGGCGAGCAGCATGGCGATCGTCATCGGTCCCACGCCGCCCGGCACCGGCGTGATGAGCGACGCCACCTGGCGCACGGCATCGAAGTCCACGTCGCCGACCAGGCGCGTGCCACTCTTCCTGGAGGCGTCCGGGATGCGGTTGACGCCGACGTCGATCACGACGGCGCCCGGTTTCACCATGTCCGCGGTGATCATGCGCGGGCGGCCGATGGCAGCGATCAGGATGTCCGCGCGCCGCACATGGGCCGCCAGCTCCCGCGTGCGACTGTGGCAGACCGTGACGGTGGCGTCGGCACCGGCGCCGGACTGCATGAGCAGCGCGGCCATCGGCTAGCCGACGATGTTGCTGCGTCCGACGATGACGCACTCCGCGCCGCGCGTCTCCACGCCGTACTCCACCAGCATGCGCTGGACGCCAGCGGGCGTGCATGGGGCGAATCCGTCCTTCTCCCCGATGAGCACCTTGCCGGCATTGACGGGGTGAAATCCGTCAACGTCCTTGTCGGGCCGGATGGCGTGAATGACCGCTTCAAGGTCGATGTGCCTCGGCAGCGGCATCTGGACGAGGATACCGTGCACCGCACGGTCGGCGTTCAAGCGGTGCACGAGTGCGAGCAGCTCGTCCTGCGACGTGGCAGCCGGCAGGCGGATGGTCTCACCAGCCATCCCCGCCTCGCGCGACGCCTTCTCCTTGGCGCCGACGTAGACCGCGCTCGCCGGATCGTCGCCGACGAGCACGACGGTGAGTCCGGGAACGACTCCGCGAGCGCGCAACGTCGCGACTTCGGCCGCCACCTCGCCGCGGATCCTGGCGGCGAGCGCGGTGCCATCGATCAGCCGGGCGCCAGCCGGAGCGCCCGCAGCAGCAGTCAGCTCAGCGGGCAAAATCCACCGCCCTCGTTTCGCGAATGAGCACGACCTTGATCTGTCCCGGGTACTGGAGCTCCGCCTCGATGCGCCGCGCAATCTCCTCGGACAGCGTGGCCATGCGCGCATCATCCACATCATCAGGAAGTACGATGACGCGAATCTCGCGCCCCGCCTGGATGGCGAAGACCCGCTCGACCCCCTTGTAGCTGGACGCAATCCGCTCCAGCCCTTCGAGGCGCTTCACGTACGTCTCGAACGCCTCGCGCCGCGCGCCGGGCCGCGAGCCGGAGATGGCATCGGCAGCCTGGACGAGGACGGATATCTCGCTCTCGTGCGGGACGTCATCATGATGTGCCGCGATGCAGTTCACGACGAGCGGATGCTCTCCGTACCGGGTGGCCATCTCCACACCGAGCTGGACGTGGGTTCCCTCGTGTTCGTGGGTGAGCACCTTGCCCACGTCGTGCAGCAGCGCCCCGCGCTTGGCCATGGCCACGTCGAGCCCCAGCTCGGCGGCCATGATCCCGGCGAGGTGGGCCACCTCCTGCGAGTGCTGGAGGATGTTCTGGCCGTAGCTGGTCCGCCACTTCATTCGGCCGATCAGCTTGATGAGCTCGGGGTGAAGCCCGTGGACGCCGGTGTTGTACGCTGCCTGTTCACCGGTCTCCACGATGGCGACCTCGACTTCCTTGCGCGACTTGTTGACGACTTCCTCGATCCGGCCGGGATGGATCCGACCGTCAGAGACAAGCTTCTCGAGCGCGAGGCGCGCCACCTCGCGCCGAACGGGGTCGAAGCAGGAAACGACCACGGTATCCGGCGTGTCGTCGATGATGACGTCCACCCCAGTGGCGAGCTCGAACGCCCGGATGTTCCGCCCCTCGCGGCCGATGATGCGCCCCTTCATCTCGTCGTTCGGCAGCGACACGGCTGACGCCGTCGTCTCCGCCGTGGTGTCCGCGGCGATGCGCTGGATGGCGAGGGCGACGATCTTCTTGGCCTCGCGCTCGGCGTTGCGACGGGCGGACTCGCGAATCTCGCGGAGCGAGTTGGCCGCCTCGGCCTGCGCCTCCTCCTCGAGGCGACGTATCAGCTCGTTTCGCGCATCCTGGGCCGAAAGCCCAGCCATCTGTTCCAGGCGGCGTCGCTCTTCAGCGATGAGCTTCTCGAGCTCCTCCTCGCGCTGCTGAACCAGCTTCTCGCGCCGCCCGAAGTCGCTGGCGCGGCGACCGAGATCGCGGTCGCGCTGCTCCACGACTTCGAGCTTCCGCTCCAGCGCGCTCTCGCGCTCGTTGAGGCGGCGCTCCTCCTGCTCAGCGGTGAGACGACGGCCCCGGAGCTCCTGCTCCGCCTCCTCGCGGAGGCGCATGACCTCTTCCTTGCCCGACACGACGGCGCTCTTGCGCATCGTCTCGACTTCGCGCTCTGCCTCGGCGACGATCCGCTTCGCGGTTTCTTCGGCGGTCGCCTTGGCGGCGGCCTGCCTGTCCACTTCAGCGCGGCGTCCCGTCGTCACCCCGGCGCGGCGGCCGAGAAAGAAAAAAGCCGCGGAGGCGATGACCACTGCGCCCAGCGCGGCAATGAGTGCCAGACCGTTCATCGGATCTATGCTCCACCGCGGCGAGCGCGGGATGGGGTAAGAACCACCGCTCGTCCCGCGGAGCGCCACCGTGCTCGCACCCTCGAAATCGCGCCGACGTGGGGCGTGAGATGGAGCGTGCTAACTACAAAGGGCGCTTCAACCTACGGTCCGAGCCTGGTACGGAACAAAAACTACGGCGCCGGCCGGCGAATGGCAACGCGGGGGGAGAGTCCAGCCCTAGACGGCAACCTCGCGCTTGGCCGGGGGCAACAGGCGTCGAACCTCATCGCCGAGCTCTCCCATCGCGGCGGCGATCCCTTCGTTCGCCTCGCGCGCCTGGAAGAGCTCCGAGGTAATCTGGAGCGCGGCAAGGATGGCGGCGCGGTTGGCCTCGATCACGCTGCCTGTGGAAAGTATTTGCCGGATCGCGTGGTCCAGGTACTCGGCGACGGCCTTGGTGTGCTCCGGCGTGGCGTCGCTACGGATGGAATACGACTCGCCGAGGATCTCGACCTTCACGGAAGTCTTCCGCGTGCTCATCGGTCGGCGTTCCCCTGGGCCTGCTGGCGCATGAAGCGCACACGGTCGAGCATCTGCGAGGTACGAACGGTGGCGGTATCGAGCCGTACGCGAAGGCTGGCATTCTCCTCCTCGAGCTGATGTACGCGCTCCGTCAACTGCCGCTGCTGCTGGCGAGCTGGCAATGCCGCCTGCTCCTCCAATTCGCGCACCCGTGCCTCGGCCATGAGGGCGCGCCGGCGAAAGCCTGCGAGCTCGTCCGCCAATCGGCGGACGAGCGTCTCCAGCTCGCGGAAGGCCAGTATTTCAGGACGTACGCTGTCGGGCATTGAGCTCGGTCTGGAGCGCGGAAAGGATCTTCGAGCGACGGCCTTCGATCTCCTTCTCGCGTAGAGTGCGCTCGGGATGCCGCAAGGTCAACCGCCATGCGATGGATCGGTACCTCTCGGGCACACCGTCGCCGTCGTAAAGGTCGAAGGCGTCCAGGCGCTCGAGGAGATCGCCTGCGGCCGCCCGGATCACCCGCTCCACGTCCGCAGCGCGTACGTCGTCCGGCACGAGCAGCGCGAGGTCGAACACCGACGCCGGCGTCGTCGGAAGCGGGCGGTACTTCGGTGTCACGCGACTGGCACGCGCAACCGGCTCCCCGTGGGCATGCTCGCCGGCAGGCGCGACATCGGCGTTGGATACGCGACCGAGCACGAGCTCCACTCCGTAAGCGGGAGCGGCCCACACGGGCGCATCCAGCTCGAGGCGACGCACCGCGCCGCGCTCTTCGCCGTCAACGACGATCCTCCAGAGCATCTGGCTGCCAGCGGAGGCTGGCTCGAGCGCGACTACCTGCTGCGGAAACGCCACGCGGCCAGTGAGCTCGCCGAACCATTTCGCGTCCCAGGCGTCGAACTGTGCGGGCCGCGGATCGGTGAAGTGCGCCGGCCTCCGGTCGCCCATGAGGAGGATGCCGACGTTCACGGACTCGTCGGGCAAGTCGCGGCTTCCCTTCTGGAAGACGGACCCGATCTCGTAGAGTCGAACGTTGCCTTCCATGTGCGCGAGGTTCAGCTCCGCGCGCCTCGCGAGCGATTCGAGCACGGTACGCCGGAGATGCGCCTCGTTCTCGGCAAGCGGGTTGAGCACACGGATGTGCTCCTCCCCGCCGGAGACGAAGGGCGTCGGACGAGCCTCGAGAAGGCCCTCCCCGCCGAGCGCGGTTCGCAGCCGGTCGGCGACTCCCCAGAGGGGCGCGTCCTGCGATGCGCCTGGGCGGTACGGGCGGATGTCGTCCGGGAACCGGTCATACCCGTGCAGTCGGGCGACCTCCTCCAGCAGGTCGACCTCGCGCTGCAGGTCGCGCCGCCATGTCGGAGCAACGACTCGCACCGCGGCGCCGGCGTCCTCCACATCCGCGTGGCAGCCGACCGCACGAAGCAGCTGCGCAATCCGTTCGGCGGGCAGGGCGATGCCGAGGACTCGCTCCACGCGCGACGCGCGGAGCACGAGCGGCGTGGGGAGCTGCTCTCCCGCGTACAGGTCCACCGGTGACGCGGCGACGGAGCCGCCGGCGAGCGAGATGATCAACGCGGCAACCCGCTCCAGCGCGCGCGGAGCGAGCGCCGGATCGACGCCACGCTCGAAGCGATAGCTGGCGTCGGTGGAAAGACCAGCGTCGCGACGCGTTCG
>DASTGQ010000239.1:0-13384 GCA_035718985.1 Gemmatimonadaceae bacterium | reverse complement strand
GCCAGTTCACCGCGTCAGCCCGAACTTGAGGATGTGCCAGAAGGCGGCGATGCCGTCCTTCCAGTTGATCTTCTTGCCTTCGGCGTAGGTGCGGCCCGCATAGGAGATGGGCACTTCGTAGATGCGGGCGTCGCGCTGGGCCAACCGCGCCGTGACTTCCGGCTCGAACCCGAACCGGTCCGACGTCAGCGTGAGCGACCGCGCGAGGTCACCCCGGATCGCCTTGTAGCACGTCTCCATGTCGGTGAGGTTCAGGTTCACCAGCATGTTGCAGAACGTGGTGAGCATCCGGTTGCCCACCGAGTGCCAGTAGTAGAGCACGCGGTGCGGGCCGCCGAGGAAGCGCGAGCCGAAGCAGGCGTCGGCCTTGCCGTCGAAGATCGGCTGGAGGAGCGCCGGCCAGTCCTGCGGGTCGTACTCGAGGTCGGCGTCCTGCACGATCACGATCTCGCCCGTGCTCGCCGCGAGCGCGGTGCGAATGGCGGCCCCCTTCCCCCGGTTCGCCGGCTGCAGGATCAGCTTGTCGATGAAGCCGGCCGCCTCGAGCTCGACGAGCCGCTCGCGCGTGCCGTCGGTGGAGCAGTCGTCCACGCAGACGATCTCCGTCGTCACCGGCACGGCGCGCACGCGGTCGAGGATGGTCTCGATGGTGTTGCGCTCGTTGTACACCGGGATGAGCACCGACAGGCGAACGTTGCGCGGGTCGAGCGGCGTGAGCGCCCGCGGCATTGCGGCAAGGACGAGTGCCGGCGTGCCCATCGTAGGCGTGAGCCGTGCGGACGCGGCTTGCTGTTGCTGGCTCATGCCTCCACGCCGTAACGCGAGAGCTTGCGATAGAGCGTGGACGGATCGATCCCCAGCACCTCGGCGGCGCGGCTCTTGTTCCCGCTCTCGCTCTGGAGCACCCACATGATGTACGCGCGCTCGATGGACTCGAGCGTGGGGTTGGTCGGCACGCGCTCGGCGACGAGGGGCTCGCTGACGCGCTCCGTCACGCGCTCGGGGAGCGCCGAGGACGGGATCTCGTCGCCCGGGGTGAGGATCACGGCGCGCTCGAGGGCGTTCTCCAGCTCGCGCACGTTTCCGGGCCAGGAGTAGCTGCAGAGCGCGTCGAGCGCGCTCTTCGAGAGCTCCTTCGCCGGCTCCTGCCGCAGCTCCGCGATGCGACTGAGGAAGTGCGTCGCCAGCAGCGGGATGTCCTCGGCGCGCTGGCGCAGCGTCGGGAGGTGCAGCGCGATGACGTTCAGGCGATAGAACAGGTCGGTGCGGAAGGAGCCGCGACGGATCTCCTCCTCGAGCTCGCGGTTGGTGGCGGCGATGAGGCGCACGTCGATCGGCTGCGGGTCGGTGGCGCCGACGGGGATCACCTCGCGGTGCTGGAGCACGCGGAGGAGCTTCACCTGCGTGGCCGGCGTGGTCTCGCCGATTTCGTCGAGGAAGAAGGTGCCCTTGGCCGCCGCCGTGAACAGTCCGCTCTTGTCCTTGATCGCGCCGGTGAACGATCCCTTCACGTGTCCGAACAGTTCGCTCTCGAGCAGGCTCTCCGGGAGCGCGCCGCAGTTGATGCTGGCGAAGGTGTGATCGGCGCGAGCCGACAGTTCGTGGATGTAGCGCGCGACGACTTCCTTGCCCGTGCCCGACTCGCCCTGGATGAGCACCGTGGACTCGGTGGGTGCCACCGTTTCCGCCAGGCGCAGCACGTCCAGCCAGCTCCGGCTGTTGCCGACCGGCCGCGAGCCGACCGGGCCTTCGCGCCGCTTGATCTCCTGGCGCAGCGAGCGGTTCTCGACGCGCAGCTCGCGGTGCTCCGCGGCACGCTTGAGGATCGCCAGCAGCTCGTCGTTGCGGAACGGCTTCTGGATATAGTAGAAGGCGCCCTCGTTCACGGCCTGCATTGCCGATTGCAGCGTGGCCTGGGCGGTCATGAGGATCACCGGCGTATCGGGATCCTGCTGTCGCGCCGCGGCGAGGATCTCCACGCCGCCCACGTCGGGCATGCGCACGTCGGAGAGGACGATGTCCGGCTGGAGGGCGCTGAGCTGCTCGAGCCCCGCCCGGCCGCCGCGCGCGGTATGCGTGGCGAAGCCGGCGTTGCGAAGCAGGATGCCGAGCGACTCGAGGATGCCCGTTTCGTCGTCGACGATCAGGACCGAGGGGGTACGGGAGGGAGTGCTCACGCGGGAACCGTGGCTGGGGTGTGGCTGATGATGGGACGCGCGGGTGGGGTGACGCGGGTGGCGCGCGGGAGGACGATCGTGAAGCAGGTGCCCGCCGGCCCGCTATCGAGGAAGACGAGGCCGCGGTGCGCGTCGATCGCGCGCTGCACGACGGCGAGGCCAAGCCCGCTCCCCCCGACCTTGGTGGTGAAGAACGGATCGAACAGGCGGTCGCGAATCTCGTGCGGGATGCCGGGACCGACGTCCGTCACGCTCAGCGCGACGCCGCCGTGGACGAACGTATTGCCGACGTCCAGCTGGTCAGGGCGCGCCGGCCCGACGACCAGCGCCACCTCGCTGCCGACGGGGGATGCCTGCATGGCGTTGAGCAGCAGGTTGAACACGGCCCGATGGAGGAGGTCATCGTCGCCCTCCACGAAGTACGTGCCCTCGTCCGTGTCGCAGCGCACGCTCACGCCCTCGGGGCGATCGGGGTGCGCGAGCGCGAGGTTCGCCGCGCCCACGCCGACACGCGCGAGGTCGATCGGGGTGCGGCGCGACACGCGGACGCGAGCGAAGTCGAGGAACTCGGAGAGGAGCCGGCTGAGCCGGTCCGACTCGCGCATCACGAGATTGGCGAGGACCTTGTCGTCCTCGCTCGTGGTCCGGGCGGTGGAGAGCTGCTCGCACGCGCTGCGGATGGATGCGAGCGGGTTCTTGATCTCGTGGGCCAGTGACGCGGACAGCTCGGCCACGCCCTCGAGGCGCTCGGCGCGGAGGCGGAGCGTCTCCATGCGCTTCTGGTCGGAGATGTCCTGGAAGATGGCGGTGGCCGTGCGGTCGGTCTTATGGCCGTCGCCATCGACGTAGGTGGTCGTGACGCCGATGGGAAAGCGCCGCTCGGGCGTGGTGATGACCCCCTCGGCGCGGGTCGTGCGTATGCGGTCCCGCATGCAGCGCTGCACGGCATCCACGAGCTCCGGCGCGCCATGCCGGATTCGCTCCAGCACCGGCCGTCCCACCTGCCCGCTCAGGTCCAGGCCGAGGAGCTGTTCGGCCATGGGATTGGCGTAGAGCAGGCGACCCTCATGATCCACGGTGAGGATGCCGCTGCGGATGTTGAACAGGATGTCGGAGGCCTGGAGCCGCACGTGCGCGAGCACGGCTTCCGTGCCGGCGCCCGCCTCACGAAGCAGGGCACTAAGCGCGGCGCTCCCGAGGGCCACCATGGCGAACACCGCGAGCTGGAGCCAGACTGTGCCCGTCAGCGACGAGTCGATGCTCCAGAAGGCGTCGGCCACGTAGAGGACGTTTCCGAGCGCCGCGACCAGGAGGCCACCGCCCACCGGCAGCACGAGCGACGCGGTGGCGATGACCAGGATGTACAGGGCCGCGAACATCGAGCTGCTCGCTCCCGTCACGTGCACCACGGCCGTCACCAGCAGCAGGTCGAAGACCGACTGGAGGTAGAAGAAGGTGGCGCGGAGTGGACGGTGCCAGAACTCGCTGTAGACCACCGAGCAGGCGGTCACCGTGAGGGTGAACGCGAAGCTCAGCGAGGCAATCAGCAGCTTGCCGGTGTCGGTGTTGGCGTCCTGCCAGACGAGGACCGCGGCGAGGAAGATGGCCGCCGCAATGCTGACACGTCCGACGTAGACCCAGCGCACGAGCCGCGCTGGATCGAGGAAGAGAGCACGCTCTCGCGAGGTAGGCTGGTCGAGGAATCGCAAGCGGGAGGGATTCGCAAAGTGCCGGAACGCGGGGGACCTGCGCTCTCTGGCATTCTGCCATAGTCATCATTGGACGACTGGTCACGCACGGGGTTACGCATGGCGAAGGAGGGAATGCTGGTGGTGACGGGATCGGTCTCCATCCCGCGACACGAGCTGCAGTATCGCGCCAGCCGCGCGGGTGGCGCGGGGGGTCAGCACGTGAACACCTCGTCCACGCGGATCGAGCTGCTCTGGAACGTGCCGGCCACCCAGGCGATGGATGAAGCGGCGCGGGCGCGGGTAGCGACGAAGCTCGCGTCCCGCCTGGACGGGGAGGGCAACCTGCGCGTGGTGTCGAGCGCACGCCGGAGCCAGGCGCAGAACCGGGAGGCCGCGGACGAGCGGCTGGCGGAGCTGGTGCGCGGGGCGCTAGCCGTGCCTCGCCGCCGGAAGGCCACCAGGCCGCCTCGCGCCGCCAAGGAGGCGCGGCTCGGGGAGAAACGGAAGCGCGGAGAGACGAAGCGCCAGCGCCGGAGCGATCCCTTCGACTGAAGGGGGTCGTCACGGGGCGTATCGCGAGCGTACCGGATCGTTACGTGCCTCGCGGCGCGGCCGCTTGTGCGCCGGTGTGCAGCTCCTGACCTTTCGCTGGCAGGCACAGGCGTGACGCTGGCGCCGGCCTGCGACCCGACATCGTTGACGCACCGGCGGCACCGCCGGCGCCGGTGCCGCACTGCATGGGGCACCAACCTTGCCCGGTGTTATACAGGGGTCACCACTCGCGTGGTGCCCTGTTCCACGTCCTCAGTCGCGGTTCGACCGCGGGATCTCGCGATGACCCGTCACTCCCGGCGCCGCGTGGCGCCCCTTGTCCTCCTCGGCGCGTTGCTGGGCGGACTCCCGTTCTCGGCGACCGCGCAGTACTTCGGCCGCAACAAGGTGCAGTACGAGAAGTTCGACTTCCGCATCATGCGGACGCCGCACTTCGACCTCTACTTCTATCCGGCCGAGTCCCTTGCCACCTCCGACGCCGGACGCATGGCGGAGCGGTGGTACACGCGGCACTCCGAGACCTTCCGTCACACCTTCGACCGCAAGTCGGTGGTGTTCTACGCCGACCAGCCGGACTTCCAGCAGACGAACGTCGTCGGCGAATCCATCGGCGAGGAGACGGGCGGCATCACGGAGGGGCTCCGCACGCGCGTCGTGATGCCCTTCACCGGCATCTATGCGGACAACAACCACGTGCTCGGCCACGAGCTGGTGCACGTGTTCCAGTACAGCATCGCCGAGTCGGGACCGGGCGGACTGGCGCGACTCAACGCGCTCCCGCTCTGGCTGATCGAAGGGATGGCGGAGTACTTCTCGCTCGGCCGCGACAACCCGCTCACGGCGATGTGGCTGCGCGACGCCGCCGAGCGCGACAACCTGCCGACGATCCACCAGCTCACCACCGACCCCCGCTTCTTCCCGTACCGCTACGGACAGGCGCTGTGGGCGTACGTGGGTGGCCGCTGGGGCGACCGCGCGGTGGTCGACGTCTATCGCACGTCGCTTCGCGTGGGCTTCGAGGAGGGGATCGAGCGCGTGCTCGGCGTGAGCACGGACTCCCTGTCCAAGGACTGGATCGCCGCCACCAAGCGCGCCTACCTGCCGGTGCTCGAAGGGCGCACGCGACCCGATGCCGCCGGCGACCCGATCCTGCAGACGTCGCGCAAGACCGGTGACATGAACCTCGCGCCGACGGTGAGTCCGGACGGCAAGCTCGTGGCGTTCTTCGCGCGACGCGGCCTGTTCGAGATCGAGCTGTTCGTCGCCGATGCACAGACCGGGCGCGTCATCAAGAAGCTGGCGGGTCCCACGAGCAACTCGCACTTCGACGCCATCACCTTCATCTCCTCCTCGGGGGCCTGGTCGCCCGACAACTCGCGCTTCGCGTTCATCGCGCAGGTCGAGGGGAATCACGAGATCGCCATCCTGGACGTCGCGACCGAGCGCATCGAGAAGCAGATGCGCGTGCCGGGCGTGGGCGCCATCTCCAACATCGCCTGGTCGCCGAATGGTCGCACCATCGCCTTCTCCGGGCAGCATGGTGGCATCAGCGACCTGTACCTGATGGACGTCGAGGCAGGCACCGTCCGCCAGCTCACCAACGATCGCTACGCCGACATCCAGCCGGCGTGGTCGCCCGACGGCACCACGCTCGCCTTCGCCACCGACCGCGGCGCGCAGACGAGCTTCGAGACGCTGAACTTCTCGCCGCTGCAGCTGGCGACGATGGACGTCGCGACGGGTCGCATCAGCGTCTTCTCGCCGTTCGCCAACGGGAAGCACATCAACCCGCAGTACTCGCCGGACGGCAGGTCGCTCTTCTTCATCAGCGACCAGGACGGCTTCAGCGACATCTATCGCCTGCAGCTCGCCACCGGCGCGGTGACGCGCGTGACGCGACTCTCCACGGGCGTCAGTGGCATCACCGACATCTCACCGGCGATGAGCGTGGCGCCGGCCACCGGCCGGATGCTGTTCTCGGTGTTCAAGGACCAGGGCTACGCGGTGTTCGCGCTCGATTCGTCGCGCACGCACGGCGAGCCGATGGTGCTCGGCACCACGGTCGCCAACGCGGGCGTCCTGCCGCCGGGCGACACGCCCGGACGCGCCACGGTGACGAACTACCTGAAGGATCCGCTGACCGGCCTGGTGAGCGGCGACGATTTCACGATCGTGCCGTACCACTCGAAGTTCTCGCTCGACGCCATCGGCCAGCCCACGGCGGGCGTGCAGGTGGGGGGACCGTTCGGGACGGGCGTGGCGGGAGGCGTGTCCTTCCTCTTCGGCGACCAGCTCAGCGACAAGCAGATCGGCGTCGGCATCCAGGCCAACGGCCAGGTGCAGGACATCGGCGGACAGGTCGTGTACCAGAACCTGAAGTCGCGCTGGAACTATGGGGTGGGACTCGAGCACATCCCGTATCTGTTCGGCTACCTGGCCAACTTCGGTCCCACCGGGGCGGCGCTCGTCTTCCAGCGCATCTTCGTGGACCAGGCGAGCGCGATGACGGCGTATCCGTTCTCGAGCACGCGGCGCATCGAGTTCAGCGCCAGCGCCACGCGGCTTGGCTACAGCTCCCAGGCGTTCGACTACTACACGGGGCAGCAGATCCCGGTGGACGGCCTGCCGACGTATCCGACGTCGTATTACGAATCGGGGAGCGTGGCGTACGTGGGCGACAATGCCTATGACGCGTTCACCGGACCGGTCCAGGGGACGCGCTACCGGCTGGAGGTCTCCCCGACCTTCGGCTCGCTCAAGTACACCACGGCGCTCGCGGATTATCGCCGGTACTTCTTCATGCGGCCGTTCACGCTCGCCTTCCGGGGACTGCACTACGGCCGGTATGGACGCGACGCCGAGGATCCGCGGCAGTACCAGATCTACCTCGGCGAGGAAACGATCCTGCGCGGGTACGGCTATGGATCGTTCACCTCCGACGAGTGCAACCAGAACAGCTGCGCCGTGTTGCAGAACCTGTTCGGGAGCCGGATCGCCGTCGCGAGTGCAGAGTTCCGCATCCCGCTGTTCGGCGTCCCGGAGTACGGGCTGCTCAACTTCCCGTACCTGCCGACGACGATCGCACCCTTCTTCGATGCGGGTGAGGCGTGGACGAGTGGCGAGTCGCCGCACTTCGCCGTGGAGGGGAAGAACAGCGTCCAGCGCGGCATCGTCACCAGCGCAGGTCTCTCGGCGCGCATGAACCTGCTCGGCTACGCGGTCTTCGAGGCGTACGTCGCGCGGCCGTTCCAGCGACCGGGACGCGGCTGGGTGGTGGGGCTGCAGCTCGCGCCAGCCTGGTAGAGCCTCGAGAGACCGCGCGCCTGGCTGCGAGCCGAACACTCGCAGCCAGGCGCGCGGTCTTTTCGTTCATCCGCTCACGACGGTCGAGCGGCAGGATCGGGTACTTCGTGGATGGCGCGCCGGCCAATCAGAACCGGTAGAGCGCCTTGTAGATGTCGCGGTTGCGCTGCACGATGCGCACGTAGTCGCGCGTCTCGGTGAAGGGGATCCACTCGGTGAACAGCTCGGGGTCGGCGCTTCCGGGCCGGCTCGTCCATCGCGCCACGCGCGACGCGCCGGCGTTGTACGCCGCGAGCGCGTTCGCCGTGGACATGCCGCCCTTCAGGCTCGACGCCAGGTGAGCCGTGCCCAGCTCGAGGCTGACGTCGGCGTCGAACAGCAGCGCGGGGTCCCAGAGCGGGTAGCCCTTGGAGCGTGCAATGGAGGCGCCCACGCTCGGCATGAGCTGCATCAGGCCACGAGCGCCGGCGGGTGAGACGGCGTTCGGGTTGAAGCTGGACTCCTGCCGGATCAGTCCCGCCACGAGCGCCGGATCGAGGTCATTCAGACGCGACTCCTCGCGCAGCGCATCCTCGTGGACCACGGGAAAAGCCGCGCGAAAGAGCGCTCGAGTCGGCGTGCCCCGGTCGATCGCTCGCAGTGCCACGCGCAGGCCACGCGCGGGTTCGGAGATCCGCATGAGCGCGTCGGCGATGGCGGGCGCCTCGGCTGGCGACGCGCTCGCGCGGTCCACCAGCGCGTCCAGCTCGAAGCGCGCCTCGGCGTCCATGCCGAGCTGCTGGAGCGCGCCGATCCGCGCGGCGATGCTGTCCACCGCCGCCACGTGCGCGCTGGTATCCACGCCAGCCGGCGGCGTCCAGCCGGCCTGCTTCAGGCGACGCGACGCGAGCCAGCCGTAGTACGAATACGGTGAGGCGGCGATCACGGCCCTGAAGCGCTGGTCGGCGTCCGAATGCCGGCCCATGCGCTCGTACGCGCGGCCGGCCCAGTAGCGCGCACCGAGTGCTTCGTCGTCCTTCGGGTACTTCGTGGCGAGCGTGTCGAAGATGGCGGCCGCACGCGATGCGCTCTGCCCCCACGAGATGAGTCCCGCCCGGAACCTCGCCAGCGGCGCCTGCGAGGAAGATGGATATCGCCGTCCCAATTCGGCGAGCGAGCTTGCGGCGCCGGCAATGTTGCCGTCGTCCACCTGCAGGTCCGCCAGGAGGAGCAGCGATGGCGCGGCGACGCCCGCATTCCCGGCGTACCGCGTAGCCGTGGCGCGCAACGCCGTTCGCGCGTCGGATCCGCTGCCGGCGCGTACCAGTGCGCGCGCCCGCTGGTAGGACGCACGCGGCGCAAGCGACGGCTCGGTAATCAGCGCGAACTGCCGTGCCGCATCCGCATCGCGACCGGCGTCCATCAGTGCACCGGCATAGGCATACAGGTCGGCCTGGCCGAGCGGCGCGCTGGCCGCGGCCCTCGTGAATCCCGCGACGGCACGCGCGCCCAGCCCGTTCGCCGCCGCGGCGCGCGCGACCACGAGCTCGTCGTCGCGGCCGAGCGCCAGCTTCAGTCCATCCAGCACGTCGATGGATTGGCGCACGTTGGCCGACGTCGTGCGGCCACCGAGGTAGGCGATGATGCGCCGCACGAGCGTCGAGCGTGATGCGTCGTCGCGAGCCGCGAGCGCTTCCGCGCGGAAGGCCGAGCCCTCGGCGCCGAGCGTGCGATACACTCGCGCCGCTCCGGCGAAGTCGCCCGTGCGCTCGCGCGCCTGCGCATCCGTCCACGGCACGCGATCCCGCGCCGCCGCGCCCCTGACCCGGGCGAACATCCGCGCGCGGTCGCTGCTGTCAGCCACCGCGCCTGCAGCGCGAAGCAGCAGCCAGTCCGCGATCTCGGGCACCTGCGTCGCCGCCGCGGTGTACGCCGCGGCCGTGCTGTCCAGCACGTTCGCGCGGTCGAGGGCGCGCGCCAGCAGCACCTGACGCGCAACGCGCGCCGCCGGCGTCCGCGCATCGGCGAGCGCGAGCCGGGCATCCGCCCGCACGTCACGGTCACGGGAGAGCCCGCTCCGCACGAGCAGCTCCCGCCCTTCGCCGCCATACAGCGAATCGAGCCAGGGAGCGCCGTTCAGGATGCGATCCACCTCGCCCCACCCCTGCCAGCCGGAGGCTGCACGCGCACCGACCAGGCGTACCGCCGGCGGCGCGGAGTCCGGCATGGCGAGCCGGCGCGCGAGCAGCCGGGTGGCGCGCCACGACCGTCCGGCCCGGACGAGCGAATCCGCTCGCATCACCAGGCTGTCACCCGTGATACGAGCGGAATCGGCACGAGACACTTCCGACGCGGCTACACGCGGGCCGTCCGGGCCCTGCGCGCATGCGGCGGTGCTGCAGCAGATCAGGGCTGCGAGGAGGAGAGCTGGAGTACGCATGCAGAACGAGGAGTCACGCTTCGTGCCACGCGGCTCCCCGTCCGCATCGAATGTCGGCGCTATCGCGATACTACTCTCCCGTCCGGTTTGTCCTGCAGCCAGTAGGCGAACCACTGCCGGATGCGGCCGAGTCGGTCCACCAGCAGCCACGGCTCACCGGAGCGCGAGAGCTCGTGCGTCGAGCGCGGGTAGCGCACCAGCTCCACCGGCACGTCCATCTTCTTGAGCGCCATGTACCACAGCTCCGCATTGCCCATCGGCGTCCGGAAGTCCTCCTCGCTCTGCACCATCAGCGTCGGCGTTCGCACGTTGGCGACGTGCCGGATGGGCGACAGGGAGTCGTACATGGCGAAGTTGTCCCACGGCTTGCCGTAGAACTCGAACTCGGTGAGTCCCTGCGCGTCCGACGCGCCGTACCAGTACGTCCACTCGCTGATCATGCGGTCGGTCTCGGCCGCCTTGAAGCGATGGGTCTTCGTCGTCACCCATGCGGTCATGAAGCCGCCGTAGGAACCACCCGTCACTCCCATGCGCGTGGAGTCCACGTCGGCGCGCCTCGACACGAGGTCCACTGCCTTCATGAGGTCCTCGTAGTCCTCGGCGCCCCACCGGCCACGCGTGGCGTAGGTGAAATCGGCGCCGTAGCCGCTCGACCCGCGCGGGTTGGTGAAGAGCACGAACATCCCCTGCCCCGCGAGGTTCTGGAATTCGTCGAACCAGCCCTCGCCGTACTGCGAGTGCGGACCGCCGTGGATGTACAGCACCACCGGATACTTCTTCCCGGGCTGGTAGCCGTAGGGCTTCATCAGCCAGCCCTCGATCTCCATCCCGCCCACGCTCAGATACGCGAAGCGCTCGGCGTCGCTGAAGGCGACTTCGCTCGTGAGCTTGTCGTTGAACGAGGTCAGCCGCCGCTCGTTCTTCCCGTTCGCGTCGGCGACGTAGAGCTCCGTCGGCTTCGTCATGCTCGTCGAGACGTACGCCACCTTCCTCCCGGCGTTGTCGAACGTGAAGCCGCTCATCCTGCGACGGCCGCCGAGGAGCTGCACCGGCTGATTCGTCGCGGGATCGAGCCTGAACAGGCCGCTGCTGCCGCCGACATCGGCGTTGAACACCAGCGTGCCGTCGGCGAGCCACTCGATGCCCGCGGGCTCGTACCTGAACGCGTCGGCGAGCACGTTCTCCGGCGTGCCGCCCGCGGCGCTCACCAGGTAGACACGCGCGGAGGAGAGGCGCGTCGCGCGGCCGACGAAGGCGATGCGCTTCGAGTCGGGTGACCACGTGATGTCACTCTCGGCGCCCGGCCACGTGAGCCGATGCGGCTCGCCGCCATCCGTGCTCATGACGAAGATGTCCATCTCGTTGCGGGTGGCCTCGTCGCGCTTCGCCTCGTACGGCAGGAAGGAGAGCGAGTCGCGCTCGTGCTCCACCACCGAGTCGGGGCGCAGCGCGGCGTCGGCGAGGAACGCCACCCACTTTCCATCAGGGCTCACGACCGCACCGCGATGCGAGTACGCAGTGTGGGTGAGCTCGCGCTTGTCGCTGCCATCGAACGCCTGGCGCCAGAGCTGCGAGGGATGCCAGGTACGCGCCTCGCGCGGACCGGGCACATACCCCCGATCGTTCGACTTGTAGCGCATGTCCACGACCTGACGGCCGTCGAAGCGCGCCGGGTTGGCCGGCTTCGTGATGGCGCCGTACGGCGGGCGGGCCATCGGCAGCATCTTCGCGTACGGGTCGTTCTTCGCGTTCGCCGAGTCGCGCGCCGGCGCACTGTCGGCGTCCGCCCAGATGGCGAAGCGCCCATCGCGCGGGACCGAGCCCGCCGGATACTTCTCGAGCTGCTCCGCTTCGCCGCCGGGCTGGTCCATCCGGATGGCCCACGTGTTCCCCTTGCTGCCGCCGGTGCGTGCGGAGGTGAAGAACAGGTACCGGCCATCGGGCGACCAGCGCGGCGCGGTGCTCTCCTGGCTCGGCGAGGTGAAGCGCTTCGGCTCGCCACCGGTCGTCGGGACGACCCAGATCTCGTTGTGGCGCTTGTTCTCCGACTCCCGCACGGTGGTGACGGTGAACGCCACGCGATCGCCCGAAGGGGACATTGCCGGCGCGCCCAGCGTGGTGAGCCTGTACCAGTCGGCGAGCTGGAACGCGCGGGGGGCGGCCGCCTGCTGCGCGGCCAGCGGCGCCGCAGCCAGCAGACAAACCGCGACCAGGGAACGGGGGGTGGGCATCGAGACGGTGGGAGAGGGGTGGGCGCAGCGCAGGTGCAAGGCAACTTCCCCATATACGCACGAATGGGCTGGCAGCGTTGCTGCCAACCCATTCGAGGTCGCTCCGGCTCATGCTGTGCGCCCCACCAGCGCCCAGGCACTTGCCTTCGCTACACCTTCTTATTCAGCTGGCCTGCCCAGAGTGTTGGTTGGCACCCCGGCGGCCCCGCCTGCCGTCCTTGCGCTGCTCCTTCATCTCCTCGCGACGCTTGGCCATCTGCTGCACGTTCGCGTCGAACAGCTTCTGGTTCTCCGGCGTGAGCGCCGACCGGGTCTCGGCCAGCTCGCTCTTCCGAAGGTCCGCCAGCTTGTCCATGGTGCCCTTGTTCCGGGCCCACACCGCCCGCGCCGCAGCCGTGTCGCCCTTCTGGCGGTCGGCCCGCGCTTCCTGCATCGCCGGCTTCATCTGCTCATGGAGCGACTTGGCCTGCTCGGCGTACTTGCCGTGGATCTCCTTGAGCTTGGCCTTCTCGGCGTCGCTCAGCTTGATCCCGCGAAACAGTCCCCGCTCCATGCGGGCGCCGGCCCGCATCCCCTGCATCATCTCGTGGCGGCCGGTACGAGCCCCCTGCTGCGCGGGAGCCTGGGCTCCGGCAAACGAGGCGGTGGACACCAGCGACGCGACGACGAGTGCGATTACACGAGTCTTACCCATGCAGCCTCCAAAGTGTTGGTGCGCTCCAACGCGCTACCACACAGGCAGACGCCGCGTGCGCCGGTCCGTTAAGGCTCGTGTTGCCAGCGGTCCCGTCCGGCTCAGCCGGCGGTCGGCCTGTACGCTACCGCACTGATCTCGACGAGGATGCCGCGCAGGTCGGCGCCCACCGTGGTGCGGCTGGGGTAGGGGCCGCGAAAGACGTCACGGTAGACCGCGTTCATCGCGTCCCAGTCGTCGGAGCGCTGGAGGTACACGGTGACGCTCACCACGTCCTCGAGGCTGGCGCCCGCCTGCTCGAGCACGCGCTGGAGGTT
>DASTGQ010000238.1:0-9505 GCA_035718985.1 Gemmatimonadaceae bacterium | reverse complement strand
CCGCCGGCCGACGCGGCGAGCCGACGCGCCGCTGCGGGCGGCGGAAGCCGGCCGGCGCCACGCCGAGGGCGTGCTGCGGGAGAGCGAGGAGCACTTCGGGGAACTGGTCGCCGGGGTGCGCGACTACGCCGTCTTCCTCCTCGACCGCCACGGGCACGTCGTCACCTGGAACGCCGGCGCCGAGCGCATCAAGGGCTATCGGCCCGAACAGATCATCGGCCAGCACTTCTCGAAGTTCTACCCGGAGGAGGACAAGCGGGCCGGCAAGCCGGAGCACGAGCTGGAGATCGCGACGGAGACCGGCAAGTACGAGGAAGAAGGCTGGCGCGTCCGCAACGACGGCACGTTGTTCTGGGCGGGCGTGCTCATCGCCGCCATCCGCAACAAGACGGGTGAGCTGGTCGGCTTCGCCAAGGTGACACGAGACCTCACGGAGCGCCGCGCTGCCGCGGAGCGCGCGCTCGACGATGCGCGACGCGTGTCTGCCGAGGAAGCCGCGCGCCACGCGGCGGAGGAGCGCGAGCAGGAGCTCCGCGCACTGGCCGACCGGCTGCAGCGGCAGGCGAAGGAGCTGGCGGAAGAGCGATCGGAGGCGGAGGATGCGCGTCGCCTTGCCGAGGAGTCCCGCGAGCGCGCCGACGAGGCCAACCTCGCCAAGAGCCAGTTCCTCGCCGCGATGTCACACGAGCTGCGCACGCCGCTCAACGCGATCGGCGGCTATACCGACCTCCTGGCGATGGGGCTGTCCGGCCCCCTCACGCCGCAGCAGGAGGACCAGCTCGGCCGCATCAAGCGCAGCCAGACACACCTCCTGGGCATCATCAACGACATCCTGAACTTCAGCCGCATCGAGGCGGGACAGCTCGTCTACAACATCGAGGACGTGAGCATGCGCGCCGCCATCGAGGCGGTGACGCACATGGTGATGCCGCAGGCTGTGGCCAACGGCCTGCACCTCGACGCCGAGCCGTGCGACCCGGCCATCGCCGCGCACGTGGATCGCTCCAAGCTGGAGCAGATCCTCGTCAACCTGCTCTCCAACGCCGTGAAGTTCACGCCGCCCCGCGGACGGATCACGGTATCGTGCATGGCAGAACAGGACCACGTGACGGTGAGTGTTCGCGATACCGGTACCGGGATTCCCGCGGACAAGCTGCAGTCCATCTTCGAGCCGTTCGTGCAGGTGGGCCGCTCGCTCACCACGCCGGCCGAGGGGACGGGGCTCGGCCTCGCCATCAGCCGCGACCTCGCGCGTGCGATGGGCGGTGACATCACGGTGGAGAGCACCGTCGGCGAAGGGTCGGTATTCCGCGTGACGATGCCGCGGGCGACGGGCGAGGCGAAGAAGGGCTGACGCGCGGTGGCGCGCGTCACAGCGCAACTTCAGCGCTGAAAAGGTGCCGCACAAAGTGCGCTGAGAGGACGTACAGGAGTCGGCGATTCGCTCTTGTTGGGCGGAATCTGGCTGTCGTACATTGGGGCATGCGATCTCCCCACCGTGCATTGCTCGCGTTGATCGGTGCGTTGCTGGTCGCCGTCGTCGCGTGCGGAAGCATCAGCGATCCGCCGAAGATCCAGCGGGTGCCGAGCCCCCTCGCCGGCACGTGGGAGCTGACGACTCATCTGGATGCGTTCTCGTTCGAGACGTCCGCTCCCTCGCCGCCGGATTGTCCGGAGAACTCGATGTACTGCACGCACCTCCGGACCACGACCGCCGGTGCCTATCTCGGAGGCGCAGTCGATATTCGTGATACGAGCAGTGCGGCGGACTCCATCGCACGGGCGCTGCTTGTCACCGGTGTGCTTCAGGTGAGCTTCTGTAACTCGATCGACTATGCGGGCCTCACCGGGTGCACCAGCGTCAGCGATCGTGCGGCCATTCAATACGCTGGAAGCATCGGAAAATCGGATTATGGCGACACGCCGGAGTCGCTCAGCTTCGTGATCGGGGAACCGGACGATGGATCCGGTCGCCATCGGGAAGTGAGGTCGCTGAATCTCAGGTATGCCGGGGACAGCATCTACGGGCCGATCTACTGGGGGGCGAGCGCCGGTCGGAGTCCGCCCTCGTATCGTGGAACCATCGTCCTCCACAGAGTGAGGTAGGGCGCTGGCCTCACCCGCCCACCGGCCTCCCGTACCACACGCTCGCCGCGATGATGACGTAGAGTCCCACGAGCGCCATCCCCTCCACGTACGTCGACTCGCCGTCGAACACGATCAGCGCGCCGAGCACGGCGGCGAGCGCCAGCGCCGCCATCAGCAGCGGCGACACGACGAGGGTGAGCGCGGATCCGCCAATCACCGTGCTGAGGAGCACGAGCACCGGCACGAGGAGCAGCGCCACCTGCAGGCTGCTGTTGAGGATGAGGCTCACCGCGAGGTCGCCCTGGTTGCGCGCGGCTGCGGTGATGCCGACGACGTTCTCCACCGCGTTGCCCGCGATGGCGACGATCACCAGCCCGACGAACTCCTCCGACAGACCGAGCTTCGCCATGGACGGCGTGAGCGCGGCGACGAACCAGTCGGACACGAGCGCCGCGGCGAGGCCGGCCAGCCCGAGCACGACGAGGCTCGCCGCGAGTGACCAGTGCGGCTCCCCCGGTGCGTGCTCCCGGCGTGCGGCCTCGGCCTGGCGCTCGTGCGACGGACCGATGCTCCCCTGGATGGAGAGCGGGATGCTGCCGACGAACACGAGCAGCAGCACCACCGCCGTCACGACGCTGAGGAAGCGCGCATGGCCGTAGTCCGGCGCGCCGGGGGCCGTGGCGAGCGTCGGGATGGCCATCGAGGCGACGGAGAGCACGAGCAGTATGGCCGTCATGCGCACCGGGCTGGTTCCGAACTTCTGGGTGCCGTGCCGGAACCCGCCCACCATGAACGCCGCGCCGAGCACGAGGAGGCTGTTGGCGAGGATGGAGCCGATGAGCGCCGTCTGCACCACCACCACCAGGCCGGCCCGGAGCGCGAAGATGCTGATGAACAACTCGGGGAGGTTGCCGAGCGCGGACTGGACGACGCCAGTCGCGCCCGGTCCCATCCGGCTCCCGAGCTGGTCGGTGGCCTCGCCCACCACGGAGGCGAGGCTGGCGAGCGCCACGGCAGTGACGACGAACGTGAGGATGTCACCGGCGCCAGAGAACTTCAGGATGGCGCCGGCGATGGTCGCCAGAAGGGCCACGGCCCCGATGATGAGGGCGCGCTTTCCGGCGGCAGCGATGAGACGGGAAGGCATCGGTCGGGCGGGGTGGTGGGTTGCGGCCGATGGATTGTCAGTCCATATGATTCTCAACGATCGCGCGGGGTCGCGCGCTAGAACATCGTGGACCTCAATCTGACCTTCCAACCGGAGTACCCGCCATGCCCGTGCGCCCGCTGCTGCTGAGCGCCGCAGCCTCCTTCCTCATTGCCGGCGCCGCAGTCGCGCAGCGTCCAACCGCGCCCGGCGGCCGCCAGCAGGGCCGCCCCGGTGCGTCCCAGAACCCTGCGGCCGATAGCGCCGCCGATACCCTCGGAGTCCCGGTGTCGGAGCGCGTGTCCGTCACGCACCACACCACCAACATCAACGGGCACGCGATCGCCTACACGACGCACACCGGCACCATGGTGCTCAGGGACGAGAACGGAAAGCCCAAGGCGCAGGTCTTCTACATCTCGTACACCAAGGATGGCGAGGACGCCACGAAGCGCCCGGTCACCTTCTTCTTCAACGGCGGCCCGGGTTCGGCGTCCATCTGGCTCGACATGGGCATCATGTCGCCGATGCACCCGGAGATGGGTCCCAACGGCGCGCAGCCGGCGCCGCCGTACAACCTGGTGCCCAACCCGAACTCGCCGCTCGACGTCACCGACCTGGTGCAGGTGGACGCGATGATGACGGGCTACACGCGCCCCGCCAAGGGGGTGAAGGCCACCGACTTCACGGGCGCCGAGAACGACGTCAAGATGTTCGGCGAGTTCATCCGCGACTACCTGGACAAGTACGACCGCTGGGGCTCGCCCAAGTACCTGTTCGGCGAGAGCTACGGCACCTTCCGTTCGGCGGGGCTCGCGAGCGAGCTGCAGGACGACGAAGGGATCCAGCTCAACGGCATCATGCTCCTCGGCACGGTGCTGGACTTCCAGTACATCCAGCCCTCGCCCGCCAACGACATCGCGTACTCCAGCATCCTGCCGACGTACACGGCGACGGCGTGGTACCACCACAAGCTCCCCGCCGACCTCCAGCGGCTGACGCTGCAGCAGGTGGTGCAGCAGGCGCGCGACTACGCGTTCGGCGACTACCTCGTCGCCCTCGCCAAGGGGAACAAGCTCACTGCCGCCGAGCGCGCGAGCGAGGCGCAGAAGATCGCGCGGCTCACGGGCGTCTCGCCGACGTTCGTGCAGAACACCAACCTGCGCATCGACCCGGGCACCTACCGCACGGAGCTGCTGCGTGACCAGCGCCTCATCCTCGGCCGCTACGACAGCCGGCTCACCGCGCTCACGGGCAACGCGAGCAGCACCCGACAGGACTTCGATCCGAGCGACGTCGCGCCGTCGGGCGCCTTCATGAGCGCGTTCATGCGCTACCTGCACGACGACCTGAAGTACACGAGCGACCTGCAGTACTACATGGGCGGCCACACCGGCCGCTGGGACTACGGTTCGCTGGCGGGCCGCACCGGATTCCCGAGCGAGATCGAGTCGCTCCGCCTCGCCATGGCGAAGAATCCGTACCTCAAGGTGATGAACGGGGCGGGCTACTACGATACGGCGACGCCGTTCGCCAACGCCGAGTACACGTTCGACCACCTCGGCTTCGACCAGTCGTACAAGGACCGCGTGAGCCTCAAGTACTACGAGAGCGGCCACATGGCGTACCTGAACCAGGCGTCGGCCAGGCAGCTCAAGCAGGACATCGCGAACTTCATCAGCTCCACGGTACACGCCGAGCCTGTGGCGGTGCAGTAGGCAACGGGGCTCGAGCAACAGCCGCGTCGGTGGGAGGAATCATCCTGCCGACGCGTTCCTTCTCCTGCAGTCGCACCGTCCGGGGTAACGTCGCCGCGGACGGTGTCCTTTCACCCCTCGCCAGGAGTCACCCGATGGTTCCACGGACCGCTTCGCTGACCGTCACCCGTTCACGCGCCCTCGTCGCCGCGCTCACGCTCGTCACGTTCGTGGCGGCGTGCTCGAAGAAGGAAGGAGTCGGAGACGACTCCATCCCCCTCGCGACTGCCTCCACGGCGACAGCGACCGAAGCCTCGGGCAGCGGTGCACAGGGCAAGATCCACCTCGAGGTGAGTGGCGGCGCCAATGCCGGTACCTACGACGTGGAGATGAAGGACGGCGGCTGCAGCTACGGCCTGGCGGGTGACAAGGCGTGGGGGAATCAGTACTCGGTCAACACGAACGACCCGAAGCAGTTCAGCAGCCTGCAGCTCATCGTGCCGGATGCAAAGGCCGCGGCGAGCGGCACGCCGACCTTCCAGATGACGGTGCAGTTCGGGCCGTTGTTCGGCTCGGGCGGTCATTCGTACGACGTCAACACGCGCTCGAACGCCGCGAAGACGACCGGCAGCGGCACGGTGACGGTGCAGGATCAGGGGAAGACCGGCAAGGTCACCTTCGACGCCAAGACGGCCGACGGCGTCGGGCTCAAGGGAACGATCGACTGCCAGTCGGTGATGCGGAACGGCTGACGTCGATAGCTGACGTCGATACAGGAACGAGAACGGCCCCTCGCGGGGCCGTTCTCGTTCAGTCGCCGGAGTGCCTGATGCCGCGAGCCCCGGTTCGTACCTCGGTGCCTCCCTCGAGCACGATGATCTCCGGCCCTGTGGCGTCGGGATCGGGAGAAGGCCCCCGGCGGCGGCGAATCGATAGCGCTACACTTGAGGTATGCTGATCATCCCCAGGTCCAGCGGGCCGCGGCGGCATGCTCGCGCAGTCTTCATCCTCGGTATCGCCTGCCTCGTGCTCGCGATCCTGTGGACGAGGATCGCCGACACGCTGGCGACTTCCATGGGACCGGATGCACGCGACACCGTGCGCGGCCTGCTGTACGGCCTCTCGTTCGGCCTGCTGCTCGTCTCGCTGTTCGCGAGAAGACGGCCGCGGGAGTAGCCCGGTGCGTCGCTATCGCGCGCGCAGCATCAGCTCCGCCACCACCGGCCGATGGTCGCTCGCCTGGGTGTCGGGCACACGCACGCTCGTCACGCTGAACTGCGGCGACACGAGCACGTAGTCGATCCGTTCCCGTGGCGCCTCCGCGGGATAGGTGAAGCCGGCCGACGTCGAGCCTGACCATGCATCGTGAAGCTTCGCGAGCAGCGGCTGCAGCTCTGGTGCATCGGGCGCGGCGTTCATGTCGCCGAACACGAGCGTCGGGACGCTCAAGTCGCCGATGAAGCCGAGCATCTCGTGCACCTGCTCCGCGCGCACGGCGGGATCCTTCCGGTAGTCGAGGTGGGTGTTGAACACGCGCACTGGCCGACCCTGGACGTCCAGCAACGCGTCGAGCAGGCCGGGTGCCGGTGACGGTGCTGGGTTCTGCACCTGCGTGGACAACCGCGCGATCGTGTCGTTGCGGAAACGCACGACCGGGTAGCGGCTCAGCAGCGCGACGCCGAACTCGCGGGGCGGCGCTCCCGGTGTAAGAGCGGGCAGGACGTATATCGGCGCGAAGCGGGCCACCATGCCGAGCTTCGCCGCCAGCTCTGACACCTGGTCAGCGAACGCGCTGCGCTCAGCCCAGTGGACGTCCACTTCCTGCAATGCCACGACGTCGGGCTGCTGTGCGCGGATGGCGGCGGCGGTGGAGTCGAGGTTCCCGTTGCCCGAGCGAATGTTGTAGCTCATCACGCGGAGCGGGAGGTCGGCACGCGTGCTTGGCAGGGGGACGCAGGCCGAGGCGAATGCGCCGAATGCGGCGAATGCGACTGCAACTGCGGTACGCAGGTAAACCCGGTACCTCGTACCGGGATTGGCATACGACCACCAGAAAGCCGTCGAAACCGCCCTGCGGCGACCGCCCCTGACCTTCGCCGCGCCTGGACGCCCTTCGCGCCACGACGATTCGTCCACGTGCGGCCCCGGATTCCTTGGCTCAGTATGCCAGTCCTGGTACGAGGTACCGAGCTTACCCGCGTACTCGCCGTTGCCGTTACCAGGAGAGGTACCGCGTGTACCCGCGTGCTCGCCGTTGTCCTTCCTCACCTCGTCCACGAATTGTTCCCGCGATCCACATCCGGAAACAACCCGGATGGATCGATCTCCACCTTCGTCACCGCCGGCCGCGCCGCCACCTTCACCACGTACTTCCGCGCGCCGCCGAGCCACACGCTCACCGGCACCTCCACGCGCTGCACGCTGCCGTTGGCGCGCGTCACGGCGAGCTCCACCGGCATCGGCGCCAAGCCGCGGTCCTCGATCGTGATCTGCGTCGAGCTGCCGTGCGTCGTCACCGACGCGACCGCCTGGTCGAGCGGCCACGGCTCGTAGAACCACGTCGTGAAGAACCAGCCGAGGTCCCTGCCCGACACGTCGGCCATGGTGTTGAAGAAGTCGTACGGGTACGGGTGGCGGTTCGTCCAGCGGCGGCCGTACTCGCGCAGCCCGCGATGGAAGGTCTCCTCACCCAGCACGCCGCGCAGCGCGGCGAGCGCCTGCGCCGTCTTGTCGTAGTACATGATGAAGTAGAGCTGCGGCGAATACTGGTCGCCGGGGAGCATGAGCGGCATGTCGTAGCCAGCCCGTGCCGCCATCAGGTACAAGTCGCGCTGGCCCGGCTCGGAGTCGCCCGGTCGCCCGCCCGTGCGCGGCTCGCCGTACAGCGCGCGCATCCCCTGCGCGACGTCGAACTGAGTGAAGCCCTCGTCCATCCACGGATAGCGCGTCTCGCTCGAGCCCACCTGCATCGGGAACCACATGTGCCCCGTTTCGTGCATCAGGTCGCCGGCGAGCGACAGCGTGTCCGCCCAGGGCTGCATGACCGTCATCATCGGGTACTCCATCCCGCCGCTGTCGAGCACTCCCTCCACGCTCGTCATCGCCGGCCACGGGTACGCCCACAGGTACTTCGAGAGCTGCTCGATGGCGTCGCGCGTGAAGCGCGCGCCGCCCACGGCCCACGCCTTCGCCTTGTCGGTGCGGCGATAGAAGCTGTTGATGTCCACCGTGTCGTGCGCGCCGACGAGGGCGCGCGTGGCGTCCCATACGTCGCGATCGCTCGTCGTCCACGAGAAGTCACGCACGTTGGTGGCTGTCCAGTGCCACGTCGCCGTGGCGCCGCTGCCGGCAAAGGCGTCGGACGCGCCGGGTTCGGATACGTGCACCACGTTGCCCGTGCGCCGAGCTTCGGCCAGGCGGGCCCGCGCCGCTGGCGAGAGCACGTCGGCCGCATTGCGCAGCGTGCCCGTGGCGCCCACCGTCCAGCCGTGCGGCACGGTGAGGCGCACGTCGTAGTCGGCGGGATCCATGTAGAACTCCGCCTGCAGCAGGTAGGGATCGGCCACCCAGCCATTCACGTCGTCGTACACGGCGACCTGCGGATACCAGTAGCCCATGTAATAGAGGTGGTCCTCGCGCCCCTGGCGCCCATCGGATGGCGACGGCGGCGGCGCGTACGACCACGTAACCTCCAGGCGCACGCTGTCGCGCGGAAGGAGTGGCGTGTCGAGCGGGATCCACATCACCGTGCCGTCCACCGTGTAGCCGGTATTCGACGGACCCTTCTGGTTGGCGATGCTCGTGATGGGCACCACGTTGACGCCGCTCGAGTGCGCGGGAATGTCCGTCCCGTTCACCGCCACGCGGCCGAGCGTCACGCCACCGGTGATGAACGCCGTCTGGTTGCGCGGGTTGCCGGCGGCAAACGCATTCTGCCGCAGGTGCACGGCGAGCCGGCGCAGCGTGTCGGGGGAGTTGTTGAGGTAGGTGACACGCTCGCTCCCGGACACGCGGTTGGCGGCGACGTCGATGGAGGCGTCGATGTCGTAGCGCGCGTGCTGCACCCAGTAGCCCGGGCCCGGCCGTCCGGAGCGCGTGCGCGTGCCACGCTTCACGGCCTCGGTGAACCCGGGGATCTCGAATACCGGCCCCGGTATCGGCCGCGGGCCAGTCGCCGGCGCGAGGGGTGGCACGGGAACGGTCTGCGCGGGGGCGGACACGGCCGCCGTGAAGACGAGGGAAGCGACGGCGAAAAGGAGTCTCGACACCAGGATCCTGGTCCGTTGAATGGATGTAGCACCAAAGTTCGGCGCGGGGGCACCGCCATGCCAGAGCGCGACGGTGCGAACCGATGCTTCGTCGCCAATACCGGGCGCGCATCGGTATAGCTTTTCCCCGACATCCCGTCTCGGCGCCGCAAGCCGCGCATTACCGCTGTCTGGTCGTGGAACCTCCAGGTGACGCTGCATCCTGATCGTCGCGATCTTCGGTCTCCATCGGAGGACCGATTCCCTCCGTCCGGGGTGGCACGCACGGATGCGCCGCGTGGCGTCCGCGCGTTCTGGAGCGCCCT
>DASTGQ010000237.1:0-2803 GCA_035718985.1 Gemmatimonadaceae bacterium | reverse complement strand
AGGCAGGAGCCGAGGCAGCTCGTCAGAAGGCAGAGGAGGCGCGGGATGCCGCGCTGAAGGAGCTGGAGGCGTTCCGAGCGAAGGAGCGCACCGCATCCGAGTCCGAGCTGGCTGACAACGCCAAACTTCGAGAACGGCTGGAGGCCGCCGAGAGGCGCGCCGCTGAGGCCGAAGCAAAGGCCGAGGGTCGCATCCTCGACATCAAGTACCCCAAGGCTCGGGCGGAGCTGCCGGAAATCACCGATGAGGTCCGGCTGGCGAAGCTCGAAGCACTCCTGTCGGACGACGTGGAGCAGACGCCCCCGCCGCCCCAGAACCCGAACGCGAACAACTCAACCGGCGCCAACACCGGGTCGAAGCCAAAGCCTGAGACCTCGGCAGACATCGCCGCCCGCCTGCAGGCCATGAGGCCCGACTGGCTGTAACCCGGTAATACCGGAGAAAGCAACAACGAATTCCAATGGGGACTGTCGTCACCACCAGCACCACGAACTACAACCAGACGGTTGTGGCGCTGGTCAACAAGCGTCTGGAGGAGCTGCTGCGCGCACCGCTGCCGCACCTGCTCCCGGGCAACTTCCGTGAGGCGAACTTCGTCAAGGGGACGAACAACGTCATGCGGTTCGTCAACGTGCCCGACATGTCCGTCGTCGCGGGCACCCCGACCCCCGGCACTCTGCCGTGGCTCAACGAGGGTTCGCCCAACACCACGGAGGACCTGTCCTTCGGCTACGAGGAGTTCTCCGCCAATCAGGCCGGTCGCGTCATCAAGCTGACCGACGTGGCCATGATGGAGTCCCCCTTCGACCTGCTCGCCATCGCGGCGGATCGCGTTGCTCGCAACGCCATCGCCACGGCGGACAAGCGCGTCGCGGAAGTCCTCTCGGCCGGTGCGCAGGTCATGTACGCTGGCGGGGCTTCGAGCCGCGCCACGATCCCGTCGAACTCGGCGCTTACCGGGCAGCTCGTGAAGCTGGCCGTTGCTCGCCTGAAGGCGGCTGCGGTTCCGACGTTCGATGACGGCACCTACCGTGCCATCGTCCACCCGGGATCGACGTACGATCTGGAGTCGGACACCACCGTTGGTGGCTGGATCGACGCCCAGCGGTACGCCGGGGCGCAGGCGTTGTTCACGGGTGAGGTCGGCCGGTACGCCGGGGTCCGCTTCATCGAGTCGCCCGCTGCCGTCAGCTTCGCTGCCGTCAACGGTCCGGCGCTCGCCACGGCGGGCACGGCGGCCACTGCGGCCACGGACACCATCACCACCACGTCGGCTCACGGTCTGGTTGCGGGCAACCGCATCAAGATCACGGCCCTCACGGGTGGCGCTGGCCTGACGCAGGGCAACACGTACTTCGTTGTTGCCCCGGTCACGAGCACCACGTTCAAGCTGGCGAGCACGCTCAACGGAGCGGCCATCGACATCACGTCGGACAGCTCGGCGTTCACCGCGAACGTCGTGAACGACATCCTGAACGCCGTGATCTTCGGCCCGGAGGCGTACGCCTTCGGCGATTGGGGATCGATCCAGACGTACTTCACCGAGCCGGGCGGGACCACGGACCCGCTGCACCAGCTCGCGCAGGTCGGCTGGAAGGGCATGTTCGGGGCGGTGATCATGGGCGAGGGCGCGAATGCGTCCAACGCCACGGCCGCTCGGTATCGCCGGATCGAGCATACCTCGCAGCTCTAGCCGAGCGGGGCTCAGCAGCCCTCCTGCTGAATTGAAATTGAGAGCCCTCCGAGCCTTGCGGCCGGGGGGCTCTCGCTGTATGCTCCACCCTGAATGGACACCACGCGGGACATCATCTACCGGAACTTCCTCCTGAACGACAGCAGCTTCGAGTTGCAGTCCTTCGCAGATGGGTCCGGGCAGGGCATGGCCGGATGCGTGGTGGACGAGTTCGACCCCGATGACGTGGACGTTGTCCAGTTCAGCGAGAAGCGCGCCGAGGCCGACGGCATGGACGTTGGCAATCCTTTCCTCGGCGGTCGGCGCATCCGCGTCTCGGGGACGATCTACGGCACGAGCCGGGCCGCGTGCTACGACCTCCTGTGGGCGCTTCGGGCGACCATGAGCCCGGTCCTCGCCCAGCGCGAAATCCCGGCCGACCATGGCTACCTGCCCCTGTACTTCACGGTCCCGACCGCGAACCCGAACTTCGCCGGGTCCATTGCAATGCGAGCCCTCGTGATGCCCAAGGGCTTCCGGGCTCCGCTGAACCGGGACCGGCAGGGCGGTGAGGATACCGATCAGCTCGCCATCCCATGGTCGGCGGTCTTCACCATGCGTGATCCGAACTTCGAGGGAGCCACCACGCAGGACGTGGCCTTCGCCGACACGGTGATCATCAGCGGCGGCACGGCGACAGCCTCGACCGACCTCGTGAACCTGACCGCCCATGGGCTCAACGCAGGCGACCGCATCTACTTCACCCGGCTCGTCGGCGGCACGGGGCTGGCCCTCAACACGACGTACTACGTCATCGCCAGCGGCTTGACCGCCAATGCCTTCAAGGTGTCCACGACCTCCGGCGGCGCGGCCGTGGACATCACGGTGGACTACACCCGGGCCGAGGTCGCGAAGTACACGACGTACACCGGCACTTTCCTGAACCGGGGCACCTACAACGCCCCGCTGAACATGTTGTTCGCCGTCGGCGCTCAGGCCGGGACGATTACCGTTAGCGCCGGGGGCTCGAACTACACCATTGCAATTCCAGCCACTACCGACCCGACCACCACGGGAAAGACCTGCACGGCGTCCACCGACCGGATCAACTCGACCGCCCACGGACTGGTC
>DASTGQ010000236.1:0-4494 GCA_035718985.1 Gemmatimonadaceae bacterium | reverse complement strand
GAGCACCAGCGCGTGAAAGACGAGCAACAGGAAGACGATGGCCAGGAGCCGGTGGGTCCTGAGAAACCAGCGGTATGGGAACCAGCGCAGCAGCGCGAGGACGACGAGGATGACCGTCGCCCACAGCATCCACGAGCCTATTCCCTTGGCCGGACCCTGGAGCGCGCGAAGGAACGCCGGCCCCGGTGGCACGTAGCGGGCGCCTCCTGCTCCGCGCGCCTTCGGCTCCGCGCTGCCGAACAGGCCCGGCGCCGTGATGAGCAGCCAGTGTGCGAGAGCCATGACGAGCGCCGTCACGCCCAGCCATTTGTGCAGGCGATAGCTCTTGTCGAGTCCTCCGACATAGGGCTCCACCGCCACCGAGCGAAGTGCGAGGAGGAGCGAGACGCTCATCGCCCCCATCGCGATGATGCCCGTGAGCTGGATGAGCGGCTGCTGCACGTCCTTGAAGGGATGCGCGCCGAGGAGCACCGGGTCGGCCGCGAGCCAGAGGGCGGTGAGGCCCAGGCACAGGACCCAGAAGACCGTGAGGATACGTGTCATGATGGCGGCGGGGCGTGCGCCGGCGCGCGGCGAAGTAGGGAGCGCGCGCCGTGAGGTGTATTACCCGTGCGATCACCAGTGAGGGTGGGTGATGATGCGCTGGCGGTCGTGCTCGGTAGCAATGATCGTGCTTGACCGGTGATGTGATCCAACGCTGGTCCATCGCGTGCGGTAGACCACTCGCGCGGCGCACTCGCATGAACGCGAGCTGAGCATCGCCCGTAGTCGGGCTCGACCTTCAACCACTCTGAACCGATGACGCCATTCACGCTGCTCACCGTCGCGCTGGTCGCAGCGGCGCAGGCTCCTGCCGCCCCGGGTGCGCTGCATCACGAGCAGTCGGATACGCTGGCGGTGGCGGTACACCGCCTCGCCGACGAATCGGCGAAGCTGGAGAGGGACTCCCTGGTCTTTCGGCTGACGCCCGAGCCCTCGACACCCGACAGCCGCTTTCTTCTCGCCGCCGACACCGTGCGACGCCGGCCGCGCGCCGTCGAGATAAGCGATGCGTACGCGATGCGCCTGCGTATCCATCGCTACGCCTCGTACACGATGATTCCCCTCTTCGCGATCCAGTCGGTAGCGGGCAACCAGCTCTACCAGGCAGACAAGTCCGGTGCCGAAAAGCCCGCGTGGGCCAAGGGAACCCACGTCGCCGGCGCGGTCGGACTGGCCACGCTGTTCACCGTCAACACGGTGACGGGTGTCTGGAATCTGTGGGAGTCGAGGGGCAACGAGACGGGACGCACGAAGCGCTGGATCCATTCCATCCTGCTCCTCGCGTCGGACGCCGCCTTCACGTACTCCGGCATCTCCGCCGGCAACACCAAGGAGTCGCAGCAGACGCGGGACAACCACAAGAACGTGTCGTACGCCGGCATGGCATCGGCGCTCGTGGGTTACGCGGTCATGCTCGTCGGCAATCACTAGGCAACCTGGAACGTCATGATCTACGAGACTCCGAAAGCGCTCGCCGACTTCGTCGCGCCGTGGGCGAAGTACTACAGCGACTCCAAGGTGGCGGAAACGATCGTCACCTTCCTCCACATCGCGCCGCTGGTGGTGGGCGGCGGCCTCGCGATCGCGCTCGACCGCGCGTCGCTTCGGTTGCCGCACGACGAGCCCGGGGCGCGCGAGCGCCACCTCGGCGAGCTGGGCTCCGTGCATTCGGTGGTGATCGGAGCCCTCGTGCTCTCGTTCCTCAGCGGGCTCCTCATGATGGCCGCCGACCTCGACACCTTCCTCCCCTCATGGGTGTTCTGGGTGAAGATGGCGCTCCTTGCAGCCCTGCTCGCCAACGGCGCGGTGATGCGCGGGCTCGAGCGCACGCTGAGTGCGTCAGGCGACGGAACCGAGGACCAATGGCATCGCCTGCGGGGTACTGCAATCACGAGCCTCGTCCTGTGGCTCGCCATCACGCTCGCCGGCGTCATGCTTACGAATGTTGCGTAGGGTCGCGCGCCGATCGCGTGTCATGTCATCAGGAGCCACGTCACCGAGGAGCACGATGAAGCCAGGCGATCTGGAAGCGAAGAAGACGGAGGACTGCACGGGGTGCCCGCTGCACGATGCGCTGGAGACGCCCGCCGCGATGGAGCGGCGCGACTTCCTGCGCGCGGCGGGGTTGGCGATGGCGTCCCTCGGGCTGATTGGTTTCGGCGCGCGCGACGCGAAGGCGATGCCCATCCGGTCCATCTCCGCGCTCGCCGCGCGGCGCAACGACGCGAAGGCGGAGAAACGCTACCCCATCCCGACCGCGGAAGGCGTCTCCATCGACAAGGACAACTCGGCGATCATCGCGCGCGCGGATGGAAAGGTCTACGCCTTCTCCCTCTCCTGCCCGCACCAGAACACGGCGCTGCGATGGGATGGCGACGACCACCAGTTCCAGTGCCCGAAGCATCACTCGAAGTACCGCGAGGACGGCACCTTCATCAGCGGCCGCGCGACGCGGAACATGGACCGGCTGCCGATCAAGCGCGCCGGCAACGAGATCGTCGTCGACGTGGACACGATGTACCGGCAGGACGAGAACCCCGCGGAGTGGGCGGCGGCCTTCGTGACCGTCTGACCACCCGCGCTCGAGATCCTTTACAGGGAGCATGCAGATGCAGAAGGACAGCCCGAATCCGTGCGCGTCGTGCGCGACCGATGGACTCCTCGATGCACCAGCGTCCGGCATCGGGCGGCGGACCTTTCTCGCGCAGAGCGCCATACTCGCGGCGGCCGCCGCGCTCGCGGCGTGCGGCGCCGGGGGTAGCGATGCCGTCACCGGACCGACGGGCGGCGGCAGCGGGACGATCAAGATCAGCGACTATCCTTCGCTGGCCACGGTCGGCGGCGTCGCGCTCGTCAACATCTCGGGCTATCCGGTCGCGGTCGTGCGCACCGACACGTCGACGTACGTGGCCCTGTCGCGCATCTGTCCGCACCAGGGCAGCGTCGTCAATCCGACGAGCAACGGCTTCCTCTGCCCCAACCACGGCGCGCAGTTCACCAAGACTGGCCAGTGGGTTGGCGGACAGCCTACGGGCAACATGCAGTCGTTGGCCACGTCGTACGACGCTACCGCGGGGACGCTGACGATCGGCTGAGCTCCAGCAGCTCGTGCACTTCGTCGTCGGAGGTCTGGGAGAAGTCATCGTACCATAGACCGACGGCGTGGAACGGCTCCGGCGTCATCGAGCACACCACTTCGTCCGCCTGTCGTCGAAGCGCATCGCAGGTTTCCCGTGCTGCGACCGGAACCGCCACGACCACCCGCGCGGGGCGCTCCCGCTTCACCGCCTCGACGGCGACGAACATGCTCGCGCCGGTGGCCAGCCCATCGTCAACGAGGATGATGATGTTCCCCTCGACGTCCACCGGCGGTCGCGAGCCGCGATAGAGCTCCTCGCGCCGCGCGAGCTCGCGCCGCTCGTCGTCGAGCACGCGCTCGATGGCGGCGCGACTGACGCCGGTCGCGCGCACCACCTGCTCGTTGATCATCACGACGTCCCCGCTGGCGATGGCGCCCATCGCGAACTCCTCGTGGCCCGGCAGTCCGAGCTTGCGGACGACGAAGACGTCGAGGGGTGCATCGAGTGCGCGCGCCACCTCAAACGCCACCGGCACGCCCCCTCGCGGGAGCGCCAGCACGCGCACGTCGCTGCGGCCGGCGTAGCCGGTCAGGTCTGCCGCCAGTCGGCGTCCGGCCTCCGTGCGATTCCTGAATCGCTCCGCCATCTCTGCTCCTCCGTTCCGGCGCCAGCGTACGAGCCAACCTTCCTTCGGCTGAGTGGCCCGGTTCAGATGAAATCACGGCAAGAAAAAGGCTCGGCGGCGCCCGGTTTCGCCTTACGCGCTCCCATCAGGCGCGCGTGGCACGACATCGGCTGGTTGTCCCTCGTCGAGAGCACGATCCATTCAACGAGGAGGCACGGATGTCCAACAAGAGGAATCCACGAGACGCCGAGACGGCTCCGTCGGAGGCGACGGATCGCAGCGAGCCCTTCCGGCGGAGCGGCAGCGCCGGCGAGTACGACCCGAACGGCAACTGGGCGGCCGAGCGGCGGGAGGGAACACCACTCGGTGACATCAGGCCCGGCATGGAGGGCGGCGCATCCGGCGCCGGCGATGGCGGATTCGGACCGGAGGGCGGGTTCAGCGAGGACGCGACCGACGAGGCCAGCGACTAGGGGACCGGACGCGCACGCACGTCCCGCGGCGGTCAGGGGCTGATTGGGACGCCGAGCGGACTGGAGTCGGGGCGCGCGCGCCGCAGCGCCTCGACACGGCGGCGCACCTGCTCCTGGAGCGCGGCATACTTCGCCCGCTGCAGCGGCGACATGAACGTCGCCAGCTCTTCCTGCTCCTCGGCCTGTGTGTCGAGACGCTGACGCTGGAGCTTCAGTAGCTGGTCCAGCGCGGCGGCGACGCGGTTCTGGTCGGCCCTGTCGCCGGCGAGGATCT
>DASTGQ010000235.1:0-5518 GCA_035718985.1 Gemmatimonadaceae bacterium | reverse complement strand
GTGCATCCCATCACGGCGCTGCAGAGCGAGTATTCGCTCTGGAGCCGCGACGTGGAGGACGAGATCCTGCCGACGTGCCGCGAGCTCGGCATCGGCTTCGTCGCGTACAGCCCGCTCGGCCGCGGCTTCCTCACCGGCCGCTTCCACAACTTCGAGGATCTTCCCGCCGACGACTACCGCCGCAACCAGCCGCGCTTCCAGGGGGAGAACTTCAGGAAGAACCTCGACCTCGTGACACACATCGAGCAGGTGGCGAAGCGGAAGAACTGCACGCCATCGCAGCTCGCGCTGGCCTGGCTGCTCGCCCAGGGACAGGACGTCGTGCCGATCCCGGGAACGAAGCGGGTGAAGTACCTGGAGGAGAACGTCGGCGCGCTGGACGTGCAGCTCACGCCGGAGGACCTGCGCCGGATCGACGAGATCGCGCCGCAGGGGGTGGCGGCGGGGACGCGGTATCCGGAAGGGGGGATGGCTACGGTGAACAGATAACCGACCGCTAGACCGGGCACCGTTAACTGACAGCTAGTCCGGGCGCTGCGCGGCGGCTGCGCCGCCTTCGCTTGCTGTCGGGAGCGCTCGCTGCGCGAGCTGTCGGGGCGGCGGCGCGAAGCGCCGCCTTTCGGGCACGGCGTTGGGGTGGAGCGTCTGGCCGGATGGGCGTGCTGTTCGCAGAGAGGCGGCGCAAAGCGCCGCCGCGCTGAGAGCATAGGCCCGAGCGAAGCGACGGGCCAAGCGCCCGGAAAGGGCGGCGTTCCACGCCGCCCGCCCCGACTAGCTGGCAGTGCGTTCCACGCGGCGCGCCCCGACTCGCCGTCAGCTCACAGCACCTTCCTGATCGCCCTCTCCAGATCCTGATCCCCGCCCACGCCCGTGTACACCACGCGGCCGGTCTTGTCGAGCACCACGACGTACGACGTGGCCGGCACGTCCCACGCGCCGGTGGCGTTGCCCTGGGTGTCGTAGAGCTGCACGCCCGGCACGCCGTACTTGGCGACATGGAGCTGCACGCGCTTCGGGCTCTGGTTCACGCTCACCGATACGCCGACGAACTTCACGCGATTGCCGTACTCCGCGTGCACGCGCTTGAGCGTGGGGAGCAGGTGCTCACAGTTCTCGCACCACGTGGCCCAGAACTCGATGAGGGCCGGTCCCTTCGCCACTTCGGCGAGGTTCACCGTCTTTCCGTCGAGCGTGTTCACCACCGCGCTCGGCGCCGTGCTCCCGAGAGCGAGGCCGGTGTCCTGGGCGTGGAGCGCGCGCGGCGCAGCGAGCGTGAGCGCGCCGGCGGCCATCGCGAGCGCGAGGCGGAGCTGTCGAGTGGCGTTCGTCATATCAGCAATTGCCCCATCTTGATGAGATAGTACTCCGCTGCGCCGATCATGATCAGCGCGAAGACGCGCTTCACCGTCACCATCCACGCTCCGGCGCGCGGGAGACGCGCGAGGCCGCCGCTGGAGAGGCCGACGACGACGAGCAGCGTGCACATGCCGAGCGAGAACGTCAGCAGGTAGACGAACCCGAGGACCGCGCTCTTCGTCACCGTCACCCACGTCAGCACGGCGGCCATTACCGGCGCCGAGCATGGTGCGGCGACGAGGCCCGACATGGCGCCCATGATGAAGGCGCCGGACACGCGCCCCGCCGTGCCCATCGTCGCCGCGCGCGTCATGATACCCGCCGGCAGCCGGATCGGTACCACGTCGAGCATGCTCAGCCCGGCGAGGATGAGCACGTTGGCCATGGCGAAGTACAGCCATGGGTTGGTGCTCACGCTGCCGAACAGCGTGCCGGTGAGTCCGGCGAACACGCCGAGCGCCGAGTAGACGAGCGCGAGGCCGATGACGTAGGTGAGGGTGAGGAGCACCGGCCGCGTCCGTGACGCGGGAATGTTCGCGTCGCGCTCGGCTGCCGTCTGCCCGCCGACGATGGCCGCCGTGATGGGGATCATCGGATAGACGCAGGGCGTGAGGCTCGTCAGCACGCCGCCGGCGAACAGCGCCGGCAGGGCGAGCGCCGGGTTGCCATTGAGGAGGTGGCTGATCGAGGTGTCGAGCACGGTGCCTGGGGTGCAGGGTCCTGTGCGTGGAAGGTACGATCGGGAAGCGCCGGCGTCATCGGCGCTGCGAAGAAGGCGTCCTCGTGACCGGCCCCACCATGGTGAGGTCGGACTTCCTGGTATCCCGTCCCGCGAGGCGAACCGATGCTCACGACTCTCCGTTGGCGATCCCGCTCACGACCGGACGTACGCTGCGCCGCGCGCACCGTCGTGGTGCCGCTGCTCGGCGTCCTCTGCACCAGCCCGGCCAGCGCGCAGGCAGCCGCGCAACCCGCCGCACCGAGGCCGCTGGCCCATCCGTGCCTCACCGCGCCGGAGAATCATCAGTTCGACTTCTGGGTCGGCATGTGGGACGTCACGCCCTGGCAGGTGGCGACACCCACGGCGCAGCAGAAGCTGGGTGAGAACGATGTGCACCCCATCCTCCAGCACTGCGTGATCTCGGAGAACTGGACGGGTGCGAGGGGCGGGGAGGGAAAGAGCTACAACTACTACGATCCCACCCTGAAGAAATGGCGGCAGGTCTGGATCGCCGACAGCGGTGGAGTGCTCGATTACACGGGCGAGTACCGCGACGGCGCCATGCGCTTCCAGGGCTTCACGATCGACGCGCAGGGCCACCGCGTGGAGCAGCGGCTCACCTTCTTCAACGTGGCGCCCGACACCGTGCGGCAGCTGTTCGAGACGTCGAAGGATGGCGGCCAGACGTGGGCCGCCGGGTTCGACGGGCGGTACGTGCGTCGGCACTGAGCGCCGGCAGGGCCCGGTTAACGCCCCGGGGGCTCGATCGTCTGCATGATGGAACAGGACGAACGACCCTCGGGAGTCCCATGGTCATCGAAGCCCTTCACCGGCCGCAGCGCTGCGTACGCCTGCGCGTCGCCGTCACCCTCGTCGCGGGCAGTGCGCTCCTGCTCGCGCTCCTGGCGCGCTTCACGAGCGCGCAGTCGCCCGCTCCCGCTCCCGCGTCGCCGCCCGACAACTCGGCGCTCCACATGGAGATGTCGCCCACCCGTCCCGCGTCCGCCGCCGACTCCGCGCGCGCCGCCACGGTAGCCCGCGAGCTCCGCACCGCGCTGCTGAAGTATCGCGACACCTCTGCCGCAGTCGCCGATGGCTATCGCATGTTCCTGCCGAAGGTGAAGGACCAGCGCGTCTATCACTTCACCAACAACTGGCGTGCCGTGCAGGAGGCGTTTCGCTTCGATCCCGCGCGGCCGACGTCCATCCTCTACGAACGTGGCGCCGACGGCACGCTGCAGCTCGTGGGCGCGATGTACACGGCGCCGAAGCGCTTCGGGCCCGACAAGCTCGACGAGCGCGTACCGCTGTCCATCGCGCGCTGGCACAAGCACGTGAACTGGTGCGTGCCGAAGCGCGGCGACACGAAGCGCTGGATGGAGACGGCTGGTGGTGCGCCGGTGTTCGGCCCCGAGAGCCCGATCGCGACGAAGCAGGGCTGCGACAACGTGGGTGGCGTATTCCATCCCGTGCTGTTCGGGTGGATGCTCCACGCCAACGTGTTCAAGGGGAACGACGCCGCCACCATCTGGGGCGATGACCATACCGGCCATGGCGACCATGCCGGGCACGGGATGCACGACGGGATGATGATGCCGATGTAGGTAGGTGGGTAGGTGGGTAGGTGGGTAGGTGGGTAGGTGGGGAGGTGGGGAGGTGGGGAGGTGGGTAGCGAAACTTCCCGGAAGGAGGCACGTTATGGCCCCTCGTACCTTTCCGGAGAACTTCCCCATGTACGCTTTCCTGTCCCTGCTGCTCGCTGCAACCGCGTTCACACCCGGGCCTGTCCTGAAGCCGAACGTCGTCACCGTGCGCGCCAGTGAGTTCGCCTTTTCGGCGCCGAAGAGCGTGCCCGCCGGCACGATCACCTTCCACATGGTGAACAACGGCAAGCAGCTCCATCACGTGTCCATCATCAAGCTGCTCCACGGCAAGACGGTCGCGGACTACGTAGCTGCCATGAAGAAGCCTGGGCCGCCGCCGGCGTGGTCGGTGGAGGTGGGCGGTCCCAACGCGGCCGTGCCCGGCGGATCGTCCGACGCCACGGTGACGCTCGAGCCGGGCCAGTATGCGCTCGTCTGCTTCGTACCCTCGCCGGGCGAGATGGCGCCGCACCTGATGAAGGGGATGATCACGGCGCTCACCGTGACGCCGAGCAGCGCGGCAAGCGCAGAGCCGGCGGCCGACGTGAACATCCACCTGAGCGACTACAAGTTCACGCTCTCCAGGCCGATGACCGCGGGGCACCACGTGATCAAGGTGACCAACGACGCCGCGCAGCCGCACGAAGTGCTGTTCGTGAAGCTGCCGCCGGGCCAGACCGCGGCGAAGGTGGCACAGTGGGTGGAGGACGGCCAGAAGGGCGCGCCGCCCGCGATGCCGATCGGCGGCGTGTCGCCGCTGGCCACGGGCCGGTCCAGCACGCTCAGCATGGACCTCGCGCCGGGCACCTACGGCATGATCTGCTTCCTGCCTGACGCGAAGGACGGCAAGCCGCACAGCATGCACGGCATGACGACGCAGTTCGAGGTGAAGTAGGGACGTACCCGGCAGGGCCGAGAACGCAGCGAGGGCGGTGTGCACGATGTGCACACCGCCCTCGCTGCGTGCATGCAATGCATTGACGCCCTACTCGTTCGCCACTCGCCACATGGACAGGTTTGCCGAGCGACGGGCGTCCGCGGTGATGACCATCAGCGCACCTGACCAGATCCTGCCGTCGCGACCATATGCGGAGACCATCTGCATCGCCCTCGTCGCATCGACGAGTCGCGGGCCGGCGGTCCAGCCTGCACGGGCAAGCTGGCCGACGTAGTGATCGAGGATCTCGCCGGACGAGAGCGCAGTGTCGAGTCGGACGGACGTGCTCATGTTGTTGCCGCTCCAGCCCGTGCCCTCCGGGTTCGCCGTCGCGCCCACGGGCGCGGTGAGCGGCGGAATATCGAGCGGTGCAGGTCGCTCCCCCATCACGTCGGGGCTGCGGCACGCCTCCGTGGCGGCTGCCTGCGAGAGGAGCGTCACGAGGACGGAGCGGCTCGTGCGACTCGAGTCGACCTCGCTCACGATGACGATACCGTCCGGTCCGCAGAACTGTTCGGGGTGCTGGGTTTCGCCGGAGGTGAAGCCACCGCGTGGCGATTGCAACGCTGAAGGCGTGAAGCCGCTGTGCAGCAGGCGCTCGCGGTACGCGGTCACGGCCTCGGAGCTCGAGAAGCGATAGACCACCGCGCGAAAGGAGCCCATGTCCACTCCACCCACTACCTTGACGGTCGCACCCGCATCGAGTGAGCTCTTCCAGCCTCTTGGCGCGCGTCCCACGACGAAGCGCGGCTGCCTGCCCAGGACGCCGAAGAAGGGGGAGATCAACGCCTTGGCGAGGACGGTAGGGATGGCGGTGGGCTCGCGTTGCTGCGCTGCGAGCGGTGTCGCCAGCACGCCGAT
>DASTGQ010000234.1:0-2790 GCA_035718985.1 Gemmatimonadaceae bacterium | reverse complement strand
GAGGAGGATGATGTTGCGCGCCGAATCCTGGGTCGTGGCGTTGATCGAGTTCGGCTCGGCGCGGCGCTCGAGCACGAGCTTGATGATCGAGTCCGCCGGGATCCCCTTCCAGTCGTCCCCGTCGACGTGGAGGCCGATCGTCCAGTAGTTCCTCCTGGACGCAATCCCCACCGGCACGAGTTCGGCGTCCGTGGTGGGCTCAGCGTCGCCGAAGTACGGCGGGCGGAAGAAGGCCGTGCGCCGGTTGATGTCCGCCTCGAGCAGCGACGTGGTCGCGTCCAGCTCGATGCGATCGCGGCGCTCACCCTCCAGCGCCATGTTGGGATGCGTGTAGGTGTGGTTGCCGATCTCGTGTCCCTCGGCGTACTCGCGCGCCACGATGCCGAGATGCGTGTCCACGTTCTGCCCGACGACGAAGAACGTCGCCTTCGCCCCGCGCGAGCGCAGGGTGTCGAGGATCATCGGGGTCCACCGCCCGTCCGGCCCATCGTCGAAGGTGAGGGCCACGCGGTGCGCATTGCGCGGCTGCCCGCCCGTGCGGGTGAGCACGTAGGGAATGGGGACCTGCACCAGGGTCTGTCCCGTGATGAAGTCCGTGGCCGGATCGAGGCGCACGTTGCGCTGGCCGTCCTTGGGGAAGTACGTGAGCTGGAGGATCTCACCGGTGCCGTCGAACTCAGCGTCGTAGCCAGGCGGCATGCGACGCAGGCTATCGGCTGGAAGGAGGCTGCCATCCGCCTTGACGACGTTCCACAGCGACGGGTCCTCGCCGCCAAGGTGCCAGAGCGCTTCGCCCGCCACCCCGAGCTGCTGGGCCACCCGCATCTCGTTGTAGGCAGTGGTGGCATCGAGGTACCAGAGCAGGTGGTCGGTGGAGTCCGCGTCCGTCCACGTCATGTACGGGTTGAGCGACACCGGGTCGAAATGCGGGCGCGGCTGCGTCGGTCCGCGCGCCGCGCGCATCGTCTCCTGGAAGTCGAAGTTCTCCGCGCGATGCACGTTCACCGCTTCGGCGTCGTTCCAGTCGTAGCCATAGGCGCCGATCATGAGGACCAGCTTCGACGGCGAGACGAGCGTCGCGAAGCGGCGCGCCTGCGAGACGTAGAAGTGCTGGCTCGCGATCGGGCCCGGATCGCCCTGCGGGTAGTGCTCGTCGAACAGCATCGGGAACAGCTCGTCGTTGATCTGTCCCGCGCGGCGGACGTATGCATCGTCGTCGCTCGCGGCGACGGCCTGGGTGGCCAGCTTCCCGACGGAGTGCATCGCGTCGCGCAGCTGCTGCGCAAAGGCGAGCACCTGCGGCTGCTCGGACTTGTCGAAGCCCTCGAGGTCGAGCGTCGTGCCGGCGAGCCCGTACTTCAGGACCGCGTCGTGGAGCTGTCGCACGGCGTTGGCGCGGGCCACCGGGTTGGCGAGGAAGCGCGCCATCACCGCCGCGTCGAAGCGTCCTCCGGCCGAGTCACCGCCGGCGACGACGAAGTTGCTGAGCATGATGAACAGCGCCGGGCGCGACTCCGGCGGGTGACTCGCGAGGAGGTCGATCACCTTTCGATCGACCCGCAGCTGCAGCGAGTCGCCGGTGGCGGGAACGAACGCCCACTCGCCGATCACCCAGTCCAGCTTGTCGTAGTTGCGTGACAGCGAGGCAAGAGAGTTGTCCGCCCAGTTCACGTAGAACCCGGCGACGATGGCATCGCGACGCGGCGGCCGCGCACCGGCGCCTACGTTGATCACCGGCACCATGTCGGGACGGCGCGACTTGCTGCTGCCGTACTGCTTGACGATCGCCGCGAGCTTGCGGCGGTAGGCCGTGCGCAGCCGGTCCACGCGAGTGAAGGGACCCGGCCTGCCGGTGGTGGGCCGCGCGATCGGCTGATTGTTGGCGGTGGCGAGCGGGAGCTCGGGCGGCACCGGCGGGTTGAGGACGATGGAGCCGACGAGGAAGAGCGCGACCACCGTGGTGACGACGCCGAAGGCGAGCGCGGCGCGCCGGATGCGCCGCCAGCGGCGTCCGGTGTGGTCGATGAAGACAGGGGATCTACGGTCGGGCATCGGCAGGGGAATCTAGTCCGGGTTCTTCACCCTATTACACGCCAAAGCGTCAAAAAGCGTGATGACCGGATTCCCGGGCAAAAAAACGGGAACGGCCGGATCAAGACGATTGATCCGGCCGTTCCCGTTCAGAGTCGGTCCTGTGCCTTCCTCCCGCTTCTCCGGGAGGGTGCCGCGCTACGCCGCCTGCCAGAAGCCGGCGAGGGCGCGGCCGTCGGGGGATTCGCGGAGCTTCTCGAAGGCGCGCTCGCGGATCTGGCGGATGCGCTCGCGGGTGACGCCCATGAGCGCGCCGATCTTCTCGAGCGTCATCGGCTCGCCACTCTCGTCGAGGCCGTAGTAAAGGAAGAGGATCTTCCGCTCGCGCGGCGTGAGGTACTTCCGGAAGACGCGCTCGATGAACTCCTTCATGAGCTGGTAGTCCGTGACGTCCTCGATCTCGGTGCCATCCACGCCGGCGAAGCGCTCGCCAAGGGTGGAGGCTTCGCGATCGGACCGATCGATCGGGGCGTCGAGCGAGACTTCCGTGGAGCTCATCTGGCGGGCCGCGCGCACATGCTCGGGGGACTCCTCGAGGAGGCGCGAGAGCTCGTTCTCCGTGGGGTCGCGCTTGAGGACCTGGGAGAGGATCGTCTCGGCGCGGGCGAGGCGGATGAGCTGCGAGTTCTGGTTGAGCGGGATACGGACGGAGCGCGTCTGCTCGGCGAGGGCCTTGAGGACCGCCTGTCGGACCCACCA
>DASTGQ010000233.1:0-2494 GCA_035718985.1 Gemmatimonadaceae bacterium | reverse complement strand
GCGCGCGCTCGGCGGCGGCGCGCGGCTGGAGGTGCGCCGCGACGAAGACACCGCCGCCGCGCTCGCCGATCCGCACCAGCTCGAGCAGGTGCTCGTGAACCTCGTCATCAACGCGCGCGACGCGATGCCGCACGGCGGTACGGTCACCGTCACCACCGGCACCACCGAGCTGGCTCCGGGCGAGGCGGAGACGCTCGGCATCGCGCCGGGCCGCTACGCGTCGCTCGAGGTGCGCGACACCGGCGTAGGGATGGATGAAGGGACGATGCTGCGCGCGTTCGAGCCGTTCTTCACCACCAAGGGTCCGCACGAGGGATCGGGGCTCGGCCTCGCCACGGTATACGGCATTGCTCGCCAGTCGGGCGGCGCCGTGCGCCTGGCGAGCGAGCGGGGCGCGGGCACGCGCGTCACCGTGCTCCTCCCGAGCGGCGACGCGCCAGTGCGTGGGGCGCCGCTGCCTCGCGTCGAGCAGAGCACGATGGTGCAGGGGGCGGGCACCGTGCTGCTCGTGGAAGACGAGCCGCGCGTGCGCGCCCAGGCGCGGCGACTGCTCGAGCGCTGCGGCTTCCAGGTGCTGGAGGCGGCGGACGGCACCGAAGGCGCGCGCTGCCTCGACGACCACCGCAGCCAGGTGGACGCGATCGTGACCGACGTCGTGATGCCGGGGATGGGAGGCGTGGAGATGGTGTCGCGCATTCGTGCGCGCGTGCCGGAGGTCCCGGTCGTGTTCGTCTCCGGGTTCACGGCGGAAGATCGCGATCTGCCGCTGGATAAGCGCACGGCCTTCGTGCCCAAGCCGTACACGATGGCATCGCTGTGCGCGGCGATCGATGCGGTCAGGGCAACGGCGAGTACCTAGTACCCGGTACCTCGTACGGAGACCTTCGGGAGAGTCCCGGAAGGCAACGCAGGCTCGATCTCGCTGCGAGCCCAGCCGTGCACCTCTGGCGCCGGACCGACGGTCCAAGTACCAGGTACCAGGTACGCAGTACTCGGCGTTGTATCTTGAATTCATGTCGGAAGACTCCGAATCCCTGCCGCCCGAGCCGCACGGCCCCTTCACGCGCGACAATCCGCTGACGTTCATCGTCCCGGAGCCGTTGCTGCTGCGAGTGGAGCGCATCGACCGGCCCGGAGCGCCGCCGGGCGAACAGCCAGTGGCCTTCTCGCGTGCCGGCCCGCGCGACGTCCTGCTCGCCGTGAACTCGTATCCCTCGCAGCTCGTCGATGCGTTCCTCGCCAGCGATGCGTTCGGCGAGCCGGTGATCGTGGTCGGCGCCGCGTGGGAGGAGGATGGGGGCGTGCGCGGTGAGCTGTCCGCACTGCTGCCGGAGCGGACGATGCGCGCCATCCAGGAGAGCGTGTCGCCCGAGGACGACGATGACGACGAGCCCGACGCCCCGTGGGCCGCGTCCGCTTCGCCGGGTGGCAAGTCGTGGGAAGAGGTCGCCGGCGTCGATGACGACGATGACGACGGGCTCGAGGAGGATTCCGATGAGGACGACGAGGAGGACGAGTCCGCCGAGCCGCACTTTCCGCTCGTAATCGGCGCCGTGCTGCGCTTCCCCGAGAACCGCCGCTTCCCGACCGACTTCGAGCTCGAGGTAGACGATCTCATGCGCTCCATCCTCGAGGGCCGCGCGATGGACGCCGCGGAGAAGCGAATCGACAACCTGCTGGGCGAGCTGTAGAACGGAGGACCGGAGGACGGATGGACTGGAGGACCGATGGACCGGAACTGCGAAGGGCACACCGAGTAGGGTTCGGTGTGCCCTTCCGGTCATCCGGTCATCCGGTCATCCGGTCATCCGGTCATCCGGTCCATCCGGTCCATCCGGTCCATCCGGTCCATCGGTCCTCCAGTCCTCCTGCTGCTCCCCGGGCACGAAGCTTCCGTATACGGTCACCCAGCAGGACGCGTGGGCCGGCTCGCGGCGGCGCCCTCATCGCAGCGCTGCAGGTGCCCAGGTGTACTGGAGTGTGGATCCCAACGGTCGCGTGTTCCACTCGCACGGCAGGGCGGGTGACGATTCCCTGCCGCACGTGATCGTTGACGACGACGGCGTGGAGTGGACGGTGCGCGAGGTGGCGACACCGCAGGAGTGGGCACGTGGCACGCGCTGCCTCGTGATGAGCTCCCGTGACTGCGTACGACGAGTGTGGAACTACCCCGGCGACTGGCGCAGGCTCGAGGCGAGCTCCCTGCTCGATCTCGACGTCAGCCTCTGCGACCGGCCGGTGGAAACCCGCCGGGTGCGTGACGCGTAGGGTCGATCGAGTCCTCACTGGAGCCCGGTCATGCGCAAGTTCGTGAAGGTCCTGCTCATCTCGGCACTGGTCCTCTTCGTGGGGGTGCCGGTGGCGTTCCTCTGCTTCGTGCTTGCCATGGCGGCGCTCGGCGTGACGCTCGGGATCGCGGGGGCGATCATCGGCATGCTGTTCGCCGTGCTGAAGATCGCGCTCATGATCATCCTGCCCATCGCGCTCGTCTGGT
>DASTGQ010000232.1:0-8483 GCA_035718985.1 Gemmatimonadaceae bacterium | reverse complement strand
ATCCCGGCCTTCGGACCTCCCGACCTCCCGACCTCCCGACCTCCTGACCTCCTGACCTCCTGACCTCCTGACCTCCAGTCACCTCGTCGCCCGACCTTCATCTTTTCCCCTGAGGCTATCCATGCCGGACACCTCCACTGCTCCCGATCTCCGCTTTCCCATCGGTCGCGCCGAGCGGCGCTCGTCCCTCACGCCGGACCAGCGGCGCGCGGCGATCGACGCGCTGGCTGTCGCACCAGAGGCACTCCGTGCCGCGGTGCGAGGCCTCACGGATGCGCAGCTCGACACCCCGTACAGGCCCGGCGGCTGGACAGTGCGCCAGCTCGTGCACCACGTGGCGGACAGCCACATGAACGCCTACATCCGATTCAAGCTGGCGCTCGCCGAGAACAACCCGACCATCAAGCCCTACGACCAGGATGCCTGGGTGACGCTCGCCGACTCGTCGCTCCCGCCCGCGGTGTCGCTCGACCTGCTGGACGCGTTGCACACGCGGCTCGTCGCGCTGTTGCGCGCCGCACCGAGCGAAGCCTTCGCGCGTACCCTCCAGCATCCGGAGAACGGACCGATGACGGTGGACTCCATGCTCGGCATCTACTCGTGGCATGGCCGACATCACACGGCGCACATCACGTCGCTGCGCGAGCGGATGGGCTGGTCGTGAGGCAGTCGCGAGGTCCCGGGTCGGTCGCGCTGCTGGCGCTCGCGCTGGCCGCGCTCGCCGCGTGCAGTGACGAACCGGTGCCGAACCGCGACAGCGCGAGCGCGGCGGCCGCTGCCGCGTCGCAGGCTGCATCCGCGTCGGCGGCCCCCTGCCCCGCCACGGGCCACTGGGTGCCCTGCCAGGTGAAGAAGCGCCTCGAGATGACCGGGCTCGCGCCGCGCGACAGCGTCCTCCAGGACACGGTGCGGCTCGGCCCCGTGCCCATCGTCTACGTGGCTGGCGGGAGCGCGATCGCGGTGTACCTGTTCCCCGATTCCGTGTCGCGCCGGCGAGCGGCGACGACGCTCGACACCACGAAGTTCATCGCGCCGGATGCGGCGCTCACCATGCGCCATGAAGCAACGGCGATCCAGAACGACAACCTGCTGGCGATCCTCTACACGCTGCGCGACCAGCAGCGCGAGCGAGTGTCCGACGCATTGATGGCCGGCGCGCCCGGACACTAGCTCAGGGCGTCGCACTCCCGGGAACCGTCGTCACGCCGCCTGACACGATGAACGCCATCACGTCGGCGCTCTCGGTGACGAGCGGCGTGACTGCGCTCACCGGGAAGATGAGGAGCATCCCGGAAAACGCGTACGAATGCGGCAGGTACACCGTGACATGCGAGGCCAGCCCGAGCTTCGCCAGCGACTCCTGCGTCACGAAGCCGAGCGCGCGCACATCGGAGCCGGGAATCGGTGTCACCATCACCGGCTTGTCGAACCGCCGCTGTTCGCCGACGAAGGCGTTGAGCAGGTCGCGCGTGGACGAGTAAAGCAGTCGCACGAACGGCAGCCGCTGCATCACTCGCTCGAGCGCCGCGAACAGGCTCGCCGTGAGCAGCCCCTGCGCCAGGTACCCGAACAGGGTGATGAGCACCACCGTGACGAGGAACCCGACCCCCGGAATGGGGATGCCGAGCCATCCGTCGATCGCGGTGAACAGGCGCACGCATACGTAGATGGTGAGCGCGAAGGGGGCGAGAAAGACGAGCCCCTTGAAGAAGTAGTTGAAGAGTCGCGACACGACCTACTTCGCGGTGACGGGAACGCTGAGGCGCTTCGTGCCCCAGTCCAGGGTGAGCGTTGCCGCACTGCCTTGCGGCTGGAGGTCGATGGTGAAGCGCTGCACGGGCGACGGAAGCGAAGACTCACGCAACGGGATGCGCACGAGATCCTGCCGGCGGTCGTACTCGGTGCCCCACTGGCCATGCTGCCTGTTGACGACGAGCTGGTAGCCGCCGGTGGTGGACGTCCAGAGTGAATAGATCCCCGCGGGAATGGTCGCCCCGCCGATGGCGATGTCGGCGTCGGTGCCGAGCTGCGTGGCGGCGTTCGCGCCGGTGCGCCAGATCGTGTCGCCCAGGACGCCGTTCGCCCATACGTTGCGCCCGTGCAGGGCCGGCCTCCCGTAGTCCACCCACACGTGCGCGTTGCCAATGGTGGCACGCACGGTATCGCGCGTGGACACCTGGCCCGCGGGGCCGCTCGCGGAGTCGCGCTGGGTCCAGGCGTGGCCGAGTGAGTCGAGGTCCATGGCTGCCACGCGATCCACGCGCACCTTCACGGTCGTCTGGGTGCCATCGAGCCCGATGAGGCGCCCGCGGTTGTCGAAGCGTGCATAGAGGGGAAAGCCGAACCAGCTGATCCGCGCGGCATCGGGGCCGACGATCTTCACCGGCAGCGGCGTGGTGCCGCGCACGTTGAAGTTGAGCGGGATGATGCCGAACTGCATGCTGTCGCGGCCCGACGCACGTAGTCGCGCGATGGCGAGCTCGAACAGCGCGTAGGAGCCGTTGACATACGGGAGGAGCGCCCCGCTGGCCGCGGCGGTGCGCGTGGTGTCGCCGCCGGCCCGGTGGGCGGTGAAGCTCACCGAGTCGGCGCCGAACCCGACGGAAAGCGACTGCGACGTACCCGCGACCATCGCCCCGTTGCCGCGGCGAAGCGTGTACTCCGCGCGCCGCGGCACGTTGCCCTCGGCGAGCTGCACGCTGTAGTGCGCCATCGTGGTGAACGGCGTGCGCTGCACCAGCACGCCCTCCATGCGAGAACCGGAGCGCGTGTACTGCTCGACCGCCAGCGTGTCGTCGCCGAGCCGCACGAGCAGCGTGATGGCGCCAGCCGGGGATACCGGCAGCGGCGTCGAGGTGGATGAAGGGGTGCAGCCGGGAAGGGCCACGAGCGCGAGCGCGGCCACGACGCTCAGGTCGGAACGGATACGCGACATGGAAAGCTCCGGGTCGAAGGCCGAAGTCGGTGGGGTCGCTGAGTATGCTAGCGACCCGCGCGGCCGGCGGCAGGGGCGAAGGGCGGGGATGTCAGGGAGTCGGAGGTCAGGAAGTCAGGAAGTCGGGAGGTCCGGAGCATGCTCAATCCTTGCGACATCCCGACGTCCCGACATCCGGACATCCCGACATTCCCCTCTCCATGACCGCTGCCGATTTCATTCCTCCGCGCCACACCATCCCCGCGCTGCGCCGCGCGGCGGAGCGGTGCCGCGGCTGCCATCTGTGGAAGCTCGGCACCCAGACCGTCTTCGGTGAAGGGTCCCGCTCGCCAAGCATCATGCTCGTGGGGGAACAGCCGGGGGACCAGGAAGACCTCGCTGGCCATCCGTTCGTCGGGCCGTCGGGAAAGCTGCTCGACAGCGCGCTCGAGCGTGCCGGCCTCGACCGGGCGGATGCCTACGTCACGAATGCGGTGAAGCACTTCAAGTGGGTGCCGGCCGAGCGCGGCAAGCGGCGCATACACAAGACGCCGAACACGACCGAGATCCGCGCGTGCCATCCGTGGCTCGACGCGGAGATCGAGGCCGTGACACCACGCGTCATCGTTGCACTCGGCGCAACGGCGGCGAAGTCGCTCTTCGGACCTTCCGTCCGCGTCACGCTGCAGCGGGGCCGTGTGCTGCGCACTCCTCTTGCGGAAGCAGGGTTCGCCACCGTGCACCCCAGCTCCATCCTGCGCGCCCCAGGCGAGCTGCGCGCGCAGGCCGAGAAGGCGTTCATCGCGGACCTGAAGAAGGTGGCTCGGTATCTCGCCAGCCACGGCGGCTGAGCGCGTGATTTCCTCATCAAGGACATTCCTATGGCGTCGCTGATCGACCTCGTGAAGGAACACCTCGGACCGCAGGAGCTGGCGCTGATCAGCCAGCAGCTCGGGACGGACCAGGCAACCACGCAGCAGGCGGTGAATGCTGCCCTGCCGGCGATGGTGGGCGGGCTGGCCAGCACGGCGCAGCAGCCGCAGGCTGCGTCGGGCATCCAGCAGCTCGTCAGCTCGCATGCCGGCGTGCTGGGTCAACTCGGCTCCCTCCTTGGCGCCGGCGCGCCGGCCGATGGTGGGGGCGTGCTCGGCCGGATCCTTGGCCAGCACCAGCCCGAGGTGCAGCAGGGTGTCCAGCAGGCGAGCGGACTCGGGTCGGACCAGACCCGCAAGCTGCTGATGATCCTCGCGCCGATCGTGCTCGGGGCGCTGGCCAAGCGGGCAATGAGCCACGGCAGCGCCAACGACCCGGCAGCCATCCAGCAGTCGCTCCAGCAGGACGGGCAGGAGGCGAAGCAGCAGGCGGAAGCGCATTCGCCGCACCTCGGCGGCCTGCTCGGCAAGATCGTCGGGATGGCGGAGTCTCCGGAGATGCGCAGCCGCTGACAGTGGCGGGCCGGTGACCCGCCGGGCGATCTTGAAGCATGTCCCGGATTCACCGACCCGCGCTCGCACACCTCAAACGCGTGGACCCCGTGCTTGGTGGCGTCATCGAGCGCGTGGGTCCCTGTCGCCTCGAGGCGCGACGCGCGGGTACCCACTACGATGCTCTCGTGCGCTCCATCGTCTTCCAGCAGCTCTCGGGGAAGGCAGCGGGCACCATCCACGGCCGCTTTCGCGCGCTGTACCCGGGCAAGCGTCCGCGCCCGGACCTCGTGCTCGCCACGAGCGACGAACTGCTTCGGGGTGCCGGGTTGTCGCGGCAGAAGATCGGCTACCTACGCGACCTGTCCGCGCGGGTAGCGGACCGGTCGCTTCCCCTCGCGCACCTCGGTCGTCTACCCGATGACGCGATCATCGAGCACCTGGTGCAGGTCAAGGGGATCGGTCGGTGGACGGTGCAGATGTTCCTGATGTTCCGGCTTGGTCGGCCCGACGTACTGCCCGAGCTCGACCTCGGCGTGCAGAACGCCATCCAGCGGGCGTACGGCCTGCGCCGGCGCCCCACCCCGAAGGATGTGCTGCGCATCGGTGCGCCCTGGCGACCGTACGCATCGGTGGCGAGCTGGTACCTGTGGCGTTCTCTCGAGAACGGTGATGGCCAGGCATGAGCGAGTGGTGGCGCACTTTCGGCGCGCGACGGTGTTTCAGCAGCACGACCTCGAGGTAGTAAGTAGATGAGCTTCCATCCGAACGACATCCGTCGACGCGGGCATGCGGCGATGATCGGCATCGTGGCGCTGATGCTGTTCCTCACGGGCGGCTTCTTCCGGAGCCAGGTGCTGCAGCACGCCAAGTACACGCTGCAGGCGGAGACGAACCGCCTGCGCGAGCTGCCGCTTCCCGCGCCGCGCGGCGTGATCTATGACCGAAACAACAAGATCATCGCCGACAACGCGATCGGGTATTCGGTCTCGGTGCTCGTGCAGCGCGAGGACTCCCTGCGCTCGCTGCTGTCGCGACTCTCGGGCACCATCTCGCTGACGCAGCCGCAGATCGACCAGACCGTCCGGCGCTTTCGCCGTGCGCCCGGCCGGCCGGCGGTGATCCTGCCCGACGCGGCGTTCGACGTGGTGAGCGTGCTGGAGGAGCACCGCACCCAGTTCCCGGGACTGATCATCGAGAGCTCGCCGCGCCGCTTCTATCCCGACGGCGCGCTCGTGGCGCCCTTCGTGGGCTACACGGGCGAAATCAGCGAGAACGAGCTGACGAAGCTGAGCAACGAGGACTACAAGGCGGGCCAGCAGATCGGCAAGCAGGGGCTCGAGAAGCAGTACGAGGCGGAGCTGCGCGGCAAGGAAGGCAGCCAGTTCGTGGAGGTGGACGCGCGTGGCCGCATCGTGCGGCAGGAAGGCGCACGCGCCGACCTGCAGCCGGTGGCTGGACCGCCGCTCTACACCAACATCGACATGGACCTGCAGCGCGTCGCGGCCGGTGTCTTCGGCGATTCACTGCAGGGTGGCGTGATCGCCATGGAGCCGAAGACCGGTGCCGTGCTCGCGCTCTACAGCGCACCCAGCTGGGATGCCAACCGCTTCATCGGCGGCATTCCCCAGCAGTACTGGGATTCGCTCCGCGCCGATCCGCGCAATCCGCTCTACAACAAGGTGCTGCAGGGCGAGTATCCGCCCGGCTCCACCTTCAAGCTCGCGACGGCCGTCACCGCGCTGGAAGCGGGCATGGTGACGATGAACGACCACATGCCGATCCCCTGCACGGGCGGCCTGCAGTACGGCTCACGCTACTTCCACTGCGACGCGGTGCACGGAAGCCTCTCGCTCGCCGGCGCGATCGCCAAGTCGTGCAACGTCTACTTCTACCAGCTCGGCATCAAGCTGGGCCTCACGCGACTGCTCGCCGGCGGCGTGGACCTCGGCTTCCGCGAGCGGTCGGGGATCGACCTGCCGGGCGAGCTGCGTCCGCTCTGGCCGGAGACCACGGAGTACTTCAACCGCAAGTACGGCAAGGGCGGCTGGACGTCGTCGGTGGTGCTCAACCTCGCCATCGGGCAGGGTGAGAACGCGCAGACGGTCGTCAACATGGCGAAGTTCTACACCGCGCTCGCCACCGACGGTTCGGCCGCGCGCCCGGAAGTTGCCAAGGTGGCACCGGTGCGCGAGAAGCTGTTCACGCTCAACGACGAGCAGTTCACGCAGCTGCGCGCCGCGCTCGCGAACGTGGTGGAATCCGGCACGGCGGCGCGCTCCAAGCTCCAGGGCGTGGTGCTGGCGGGAAAGACGGGCACGGCCCAGAGCCGCAAGTTCGACAAGAACGGCAAGGAGCTCAACTTCTCGTGGTTCGTCGGCTTCGCGCCTGCGGATGACCCCAAGATCGTGGTGGCGATGATGCTGGAGTACGTACCCTTCCAGGGCGCCACGACGGCGACGCTCGTGTCGAAGATCATCGGCTCGTACCTGCATGCGACGCCGGTGATGGACATCACCCCGTATTGATGCAGGGGCATCGCGCCACGGCGCCGGACGACGGCGGACGGTAGTTTCGTCCCATGCTCGTCGTCAGCGACGATACCGAGAAGGCGCGACAATACGCGATCATGCGCCGTCGCGCGACGGCGCTGCTCGGCGCGTTCACGCTGCTGTTCATCGGCACCGCGATCACGGCGCACCTGCGGCCCGAGCTCGCGCCGTTCTGGATCCGCCTGCTCCGCGCCGCCGCCGAAGCGGCGATGGTCGGCGGCATCGCCGACTGGTTCGCCGTCACCGCGCTGTTCCGGCATCCGCTCGGCCTCCCCATCCCGCACACGGCCATCGTCGCGCGGCGGAAGGACCGCATCGGCCGGAGCCTCGGTAACTTCGTCGGCAACAACTTCCTCTCGCGCGAAGTGATCACGCGGCAGCTCGCCGGCATGAAGCTCGGCGAGCGCGCAGCGCGGTGGCTGGCCGAGCCGGAGCACCAGGCGCGCGTGGCGCGCGCCATCGCGACCGGCGTCGCTCGCGCCGCCGAAGCCATCCCGGGTGAGGAGCTCCAGGCCACCGTGCACGAGTCCCTGGTGGCACAGCTCCGGAAGGCGCACATCGCGCCGCTGCTCGGCGACCTGCTCGCACTGGCGACCACGGACGATCGGCACCAGGAGATGCTCGACCGCCTCGTCTCCCTCGTGAATCGGGTCGTGGGGGACAACAAGGAGATCATCCGGCTCCGCATCGCCGAGGAGAGCCCCTGGTGGATCCCCGGCGCGGTCGATGACAAACTCTACCAGAAGATCGTCTCCGGAATAGAGAACACCCTCGCCGAGGTAGCGACGGACGATTCGCACCCACTGCGTGCGCAGTTCGACCGGGCGCTGCGCGACTGGGTGGAGAAGCTGCACTCCTCCCCGGAGACGATTGCCCGTGCCGAAGCGATGAAGGAGCGGTTGCTGGAGCATCCCGCGGTAGCGGACCTGTCGGATTCACTGGTCGACACGGCGCGGAACGCGATCGCGAAGTACGCCGGACCGGATGCCCCGACACCAGTGCCGCTGGAGCGGGCCATTGGTGCGATTGCCGAGCGCGCGCTCGGGAACGAGGCCCTGCTCCGCGATGTGGACGACGCGGTGGAGCGACTCGTCGTCGGTGTCGTCGAGCAATACCGGCCGGAGGTGTCCGCGCTGATCGCGCGCACGGTGGAAGGCTGGGACGCAACGGCGGCGTCGCAGAAGATCGAGGTCCAGATCGGCCGGGACCTGCAGTTCATCCGGATCAACGGGACGCTCGTCGGCGGCCTGGTGGGGCTGCTGCTGTATCTCGTGACGGTGATGGCGGGGTAAGGCACGGCAACTACGAGTACCTCGTATCCCGTACGGAGTACCGGGACCGAGGGGCAGCCTCCAGGAAGGCGCGGCTGCCCACGGGCGGGGAGGGACGAGTAGTGATGAGTGAGCATGCGCCGCGGAGCGTGTCGGCGCATTCGTGTGGACCGGATGTCGGTCCAGGTACGTGGTACGAAGTACGAAGTACTCGGTCTTGCCGTTCACTATTGATGGGGGTTCGCGTGTTTCGACGGTTTGCAGTGGTTCTCTCGTTCATTCCCGGCGTCCTCGCCGCTCAATCCCAGAGGGAATTCGCCTC
>DASTGQ010000231.1:0-6864 GCA_035718985.1 Gemmatimonadaceae bacterium | reverse complement strand
CAGGGTGACTGCGTCGTCGTTGGCCCAGAAGTGCATGAAGAAGAGGCGTGGCTGCTCGGAGAGCATGTGCGAGTGCACGGCGTCCACCTCGATGCCGTGGCTCTCCAGTGCGTCGATCACCGGGTTCACTTCGCTTGCGATCAGCACGAAGTCCCCCGTGATGGCCGCCTTGCCGCCGCCGGTGGGCTGGAAGTTGATCCCGGTGGCGACGCCCATGGACGGCGGCACCGCGTGCCCGTTCTCCCTCACCGGCTGCGCGCGCGGAACGCTCACCTGGTACACGGTGCCGTTCAGCTTGCCGACATGACCGAGCGCGCGGGCGATCCCCCCCGTATCGAGATCAACTGCGCCTGGCGCCCCGGGCGGCGAGGGCGCGCCAAGCGGCGTTTTCGTCGTGACGAGAGCGCTGTGGATGGCCGCGGCGATCTTCGCTGCGTTGCCGTGTGCCTCCACGTGCATGTACATCACGGGCGCGATGAGGTGATTGTGCAGCGCGGTCACCTGCACGCCTCCCTTCCGGAGCGCTCGGACCGCAGCCGCCACCTCGTCCGGCGCGAGCACGAGGTCGCCCATCGCCATGGACTGTCCGCCACCGACGTCCATGAACGCCACCCAGCCGCCGAGCGCGAGCGCGGGCTTCACCGTGACCCCCTGCACGACCACGTGCATGTCGCCGCGCGGAAAGCCGTACTTCATCACGTTGCCCGGTTGCATGGCGCCGGCGCGGCCGAGGGTGCTGTCCACCGCTGCCCACCGTGACGGCGTGGTCCCCTGAGCACCTGCGGAGTCGCTGCCCGCCAGGGCGCATGTCACGAGCAGCGACGCCATGCTGCCCATCGCGATGATTTGACGTACGAGGTGCGAGCGCATGCGGCGGTCCGGAAGAATGAGCGGAGGAGTGTACCTCAGAGCTTTCGCGAGCGCCACGCCAGGACGGTGATGCCGGTGCAGATGAGGAATGCCAGCACCACGACGATCAGCATCGCGGGCAGCATCTCGTTCATCGTCATTGGCATCGCCATGGGCGAGCCTCGCTCCTCAGTCGTGCAGCCGAAGCCGGAAGACGCGCAGCGCGTCCGGCCAGACCTGGTTCATCATCACGAGGACGAACTCCAGCGAGCCCAGGAGCGCCCAGCCGAGCAGCGCGCGCTCGCGGCGGTCGGCTGGGCGGGCGCGTCGTCATCGGCGCGGCTCGTGGACCGTCGGCCTGGCCCTGCATACTCTGCGACTGCTTGCGACGTTCTTCCTGCTGCTCGACGTGCGAGTGCGACAACGAGTGATGCATGTGCGGAGGTGGGACCGTCCGCGGAGACTGACCTACAGCCGCTCCTTTTCCTTGTCAAGAGGGGCTACATGGTAGATCCATCCGACTACCACGCCGAAGGCGAGGTGGCCGAGCAGGCTTCCCGCGAGCAGCTCGAGGTCACCGCGCGAGAAGAAGCCGCCACCCACCAGTGGCATGAAGACGAGCTGCGACAGGATGAACACCAGCGCGCCATACACCGCGCCGCGCCACACCGGCGGTCCCGGCAGCCGCTCGGCGAACCCCCACGCGTAGACCAGCGCGAGCACGATGCCGACGACGAAATGCACCGCCCACCCGCCGGCCACGCCGACGTTCAGGTGCGCGACCGACACCGACATGAAGGTGCTGAGGATGTGGCCGATCGCGATCCGCGGCAGCCCGATTGCCGGCTCGACCTGCCAGAGCGTGGTGATCGCGGCGGTACCGATCACCCCCGCCGCGATCGCGCGTCCAATCTTCATGGTTCCTCCCGGCGCGGCAGCGACCGTCGAGCTCATGGCTTTGTACCGCGATGGCCCACCGACCACACGTAGCTGGCGACGTTGACGGCGTCGTCGTCCGAGATCCCCCCGGGATGTGACACCATGGCCGTCCCCTTCACCCCGTGCGTGACGACGTAGTAGATCGCCGCCAGGTCCCCGTTCTTCGCATCCTTCCAGCTGTGCTCCTTCAGCGTGGGCGCGATGGGGCCCCCCTCGAGGTTCATCCCGTGGCAGGCCAGGCAGCTTCCTCGGCCGTGAAAGATCTTCCGTCCCGCATTCACCATCGCTGGTGGAATCGCGTTCGTGTCGGGAAGCACGACCTGCTGCACGACAGGTCGTCCGCCCGCGGCAAAGGCGGCCATCGTCGTTGCGATGCACAGCAGGCTGCCCGTCCACACGATCCGGCCCGTTTGCATTCTCACCCATCCTGCACGGGTTGGCGAAATTCGACCAGTGACGCTACGGGTCGTTCCCGCACGACGCCATCGGTATTTCCCCCGACAAGCGCACCAGCCCTGTCCACCTCAGCAGCGCGGCACCTTCACCGCCTCCTTCGGCGCCGTCAGCTCCACCATTCCGTTGCGCTTGCGCACGGCGTTGAACTCGCCGAGGTCGCGCGATACCACCTGCCGCCAGCGCGCTGCCACCGCCTGCAGCTCACCGCACGTCTGGCGGTACGCCGCCAGCATCGCCGGCGTCGGCGCCATGTCCGCGTTGTCCTGCGCATTGAGCTGCGCCACCAGCGCATTGCTCACACCGCGGAACGTCGGCGGCGGCGTGACACCTGGACGATTGCCCCTCCCGCGCTGGATGTCCAGCCCGCCGATGCTGTCCAGCCGCGCGCCGAACAGCGTACCCGCGCTCACCAGCTCGGCCGCCGTCCCCGCCCGAGCCGAATCGCCGATGGCGCCGCGCAGCGCTGCCACCTGCTCGTAACCCGTCCACGCGCTCCGCAGCCCGTCCACGAGATTCATCAGCAGCGCGTGCTGCGCGCGCAGGCCGGCCGCCGTGGCCCGCGAGCGCGGATCGGGACGCACCGACACGTTGCGGCTGTACGAGTGGCCGTCCACCGTGAGCGTGAGCGTGTACGTGCCCGGCAGCGCGAGCGGTCCCTCCGGTGACGCGGGCGTCAGCCCCGGATTGGCATTGATCTCGAACGAGTGCGTGAACGCGGGGGGCGCGTCGTAGCGCAGGTCCCAGTTCATGCGGTTCTCCCCCACGTTCGTCGGGAGCGGCTGAGGCGTCGCGAGCCAGAAGCTCGGCTCGGGCGGATGCGCCGCTTCCGGCACCGGCGACACGGGCGCGCTGGAGTAGTGCCGCACGCGGTTCCCCGCCGCGTCGGTCACGTCGAGCGTGATCACGCCGCTCGGCTTCGACGCCAGCGAGTAGTCCACGATCACGCCGTCGGGCGGATTGAGCGCGTGCGGCACCTCGGGCGGAAACGGCGTGTCGTAGTTCACGTTGCGCCGCAGTCGGTACGCGTCGCCCGGCTGGAAGAGGTGCGCTGCTTCCATCGCGATGCCCGGCGTGAGCTGTCGCAGCATCGAGTAGTCGTCCAGCACCCAGAGCCCACGCCCGTACGTGCCGACGATCAGGTCGTTCCCCTTGATGGTGATGTCGCGGTACGACGTCACCGGGAGGTTCTGCATCAGCGACTGCCAGTGGTCGCCGTCGTCGAAGGAGATGTACATCCCGCTCTCCGTGCCGGCGAAGAGCAGGCCCGCCTTCTTCGTGTCGGCGCGGATCACGCGGGCAAAGCTGCCACTTGCCTGGGCGGTGGGCAGGCCGTCAACGATCTTCGTCCACGTCCTGCCGTAGTCGCGCGTGCGATAGAGGTAGGGCGCATAGTCGCCGATGCGGTGATAGTCCACTGCGGCGTACGCCTCACCCGCATCGCTGTGCGACGCATCGATGGTGAGGATCTCGGCGCGCGTCGGGTTGGGAAGGCCGGCGATGCTCACGTCGCTCCAGCTCCTTCCTCCGTTGCGCGTGAGGGCAATCCGGCCGTTGTTCGTCGACACCCAGATCATCCCCGGCGTCACGGTCGACGCCGAGATGGACTCGATGGCGCGCCGGCTGTTCGCCGCCGTCGCCGCGGTCGCGGAATCGGCACCCGCCGGGACGGTGAGGTCGGGGCTCAATGACGTCCAGTGCGAGCCGCCATCGGTAGTGGACATCAGCGATTGGAAGCCGACGAGCAGCTGGTGCTGGTTCCACGGCGCCCACACCTCCGGCTGCGTCTGTCCGGCGCGCAGCTTCGACGCCGGGTCGATGGCCGGGCTGACGTTGATCCACTGCTCGCCGCGGTGATCGATCCTGATGATCCCGAAGCCGGAGTTGTACGCGATGTTCGTGTCGAGCGGATCGGCGACGATGGTGCCCCACTCCCACCCGTTCACCGGCCGCCAGTCGAGCGGCGTGATCTCGCCGAGGTCACCGCGACTGCGCGTGCGGATGGCGCCGGCGTCCTGCTGCGTCGCGTACACCCAGTACGGGAACGAGTTGTCGGTGGAGATGTGGTAGACCTGCTCAGTGGACTGGTTGTACCAGAGGCTCCAGGTGTGACCGCCGTCGAGCGTGACCGTGGCGCCCTGGTCGAGGCCGAGGAAGATGCGCTGGCCGTTGGTGGGATCGATCCACATCTGCTGCGGGTCGTCGCCGCCCGGTGCGCCCTTGAATCCGGTGAATGTGTTGCCGCCGTCGGTGGACTTGTAGCTCGAGGTGTTGATGGTGTACACGATGTCGGGATTCTGCGGATCCACGTACACACCGCAGTTGTAGCCGCCCTGCCCGTTGCGGATGCGCTCGTCGTTCGCCGCCATCTGGCGCCACGAGCTGCCGCCGTCGTCGGAGCGATAGAGCCCGAAGTTGCCGATCAGGTAGACGCGCTGCGCGTTCGTGTTCATCGCCACTGCCACCGACGTGCGGCCGGCGAGGCGGGGCAGTCCGCCGCCGGTGACTTCGTGCCACGTCACCCCTTCATCGGTGCTCTTGTACAGCGCGGTGCCGGTCGGTCCCGCGCTCGGCGTATTCGGGAAGTCCGTCGCCGGCGGGATGTAGTGGCTCACCGTGGTGGCGAAGATCACCTGCGGTACGTCGTAGGCGCGCGCGAGCTTCTGGATACCCGTCTCGTCGTTGACGTACAGCGTCTTCGTCCACGTGGTGCCGCCGTCGGTGCTGCGGAAGACGCCGCGCACGTCGCTCTTCCGGTGGAAGTCGCCCTGCGCGGCAACCATGACGAGGTTCGGGTCGCGCGGGTCGACGAGGATGCTCGGGATCTGCTTCGTCGCGTCGAGACCGAGATGGTGCCACGTCTGCCCCGCATCGGAGGAGCGGTAGACGCCGTCGCCTTCGTTGATTGCGCCGCCGGTGACGAGGTCACCCATGCCGACGTAGATCACATTCGGGTCGGACGGCGCGACTTCCACCGCGCCGACGGACGACGCGCTGCGCACGGCGTCGAACACCGGGTACCACGTGGTGCCCGCGCTGGTGGTCTTCCACACGCCGGCGCCCGGATAGCCGGCGTAGAACACGCCGGGCTGGCCGACGGCACCGCTCACCGCCGCGACTCGGCCGCCACGGAAGGGACCGAGGTTGCGCCATTGGAGCGAGGCGTAGAGGCGCGGGTCCACCACCTCTGCCTGGGGTCGCGGCAGCGGGTGCATCGGCACCACCGCCGCGAGCGCGACACCGGCGGCAAGGGACCACTGGCGAGCGGGCATCCACGACATGACGAGTCTTCCTCTCGGAGTAAGGGGCGGTGGGGCGGTGAACATGGCGGAAGCGAGCACACGGCGGCAAGTGCGGTGTGGCGAGACTGGCCGCCGTGCCCGGAAGGCGCCGTGTCGGGGGCGACGCAGATCTGCGCTGATCAACAGGATCACCGCAGATGAAGCTCCGGGGGACGGCTCCGCGCGCCGAGTCTCTCCCCCACAACCCCCGAAGTCATTTCTTTTTGGAACGGCTTCGGGAGGCTTCTGGGCGGGAGGGAACCTCCCGAGCGGCTTATCGGCGTTGATCAGCGCAGATCGGCGCGGATCTGCGTCGCCAATGACTCGGAGCCCTCCGCCGCGCACGCCGCCCGTTCGGCGCACCGCCCTTGACACAACAAAATAACTTGATGTAACTTTCCCTCGTGACCGCCACCGCCATCAAGCCGGCCCTTCGCGATGCGGACCGCGCCGTGATGCTCTTCCACGCGCTTTCCGATGCCACCCGCCTCGCCATCCTCGAGATGCTGCGCGGCGGCGAGCAGTGCGTGTGCGATCTCCAGGACGAGCTGGGCGCCGCGCAGTCGCGGCTCAGCTTCCACCTCAAGGTCCTCCGCGACGCGGGGCTCGTCACCGACCGCAAGGAAGGCCGCTGGTCGTACTATCGCATCGCCCCCGCCGCGCTCGGCGAGGTGCACGACCTCGCCGTCGCGCTGCAGCCGACGAAGCGCGCCCTGCCGCTCCGCAAGTCCGCCTGCTGCACCTGAGCTTTTCTTCTGCCCAACGTATCAACTTTTCTTGATCGCCATCCTTTCGTGAGGCAGCCATGACCACCCCGACCAACGTGCCCACCACGCTCGACGAGATCCGCGACGCGGTGCGCGAACGCTACGGCGATACCGTCCAACGCGTCTTCGGTGCGGGCGGAAGCTGCTGCACTTCTGCCGAGGGTTCGAGCGGCTGCTGCGGTCCGGCCAACGAGACGTGGGATCCCATCACCGCCGATCTCTACGACGCCGGCGAGACGGCGGGCCTCCCCGCCGAGGCGCTCCTCGCCTCGCTCGGCTGCGGCAATCCGACGGCGCTCGCCGAGCTCCACGAAGGAGAAGTCGTGCTCGACCTCGGCTCCGGCGGCGGCATCGACGTCCTGCTCTCCGCGCGCCGAGTCGGCCCCACCGGCAAGGCGTACGGGCTCGACATGACTGACGAGATGCTCGCCCTGGCCATGGAGAACAAGGCGAAGGCCGGCGCGACCAACGTCGAGTTCCTCAAGGGACACATCGAGTCGATCCCGCTTCCGTCCAACACGGTGGACGTCATCATCTCCAACTGCGTGATCAACCTGTCGGGCGACAAGCGCGCC
>DASTGQ010000230.1:0-2556 GCA_035718985.1 Gemmatimonadaceae bacterium | reverse complement strand
CTGCTCGGCGCGCCGCCGCTCGGTGATGTCCTGCACCTGCGCGATGCGGCGGATGGGTGCGCCGCTGGCATCGCGAAGCAGCGCCACGGTGAGCGCGCCCCACACCACCGCCCCATCGCGCCGGCGGTACCGGCGCTCGCTCGTGAAGCTCCGGATCTGCCCCGCCAGCAGCCGTTGCGATTCCTCCGCGTCCAGCGCCAGGTCGTCGGGGTGCATGACGTCCTGGTAGCGGAGCGTCGTGAGCTCGCTGGCCGAATGACCGAGGAACTCGCAGAGTGCCGCGTTCACCCGCTCGATGCGGCCGTCCAGGTGACAGACGGCCATCCCGATCCCGGCTTCCTCGAACAGCAGCCGCTCGCGCTCCTCGCTCTCCTGGAGCGCGGTGATGTCCAGCATGATGCCCTGCCAGACGCAGCGCATCCCGTCACGGTCCGGCACGAACTCGCCGCGATCGTGGAACCAGCGTACGCTGCCGTCGCGGGCAATCAGCCGATAGCGCGAATCCATCGGCGTCGCATTCTCGAGCGCCTCGCGTGCCTCGCGACGGACGCGCACCCGGTCATCCGGGTGCAGCCGGCTCTCCCACATGTCGGGGCGCGCCAGCCACTCCTCGTAGGTGAAGCCGAGCGACTCCACGGCCCGGTTCACGTAGATCGTCTCGTGCGGCGGCGTCGGCTCGGCGCGATAGACGACGACGGGCAGCGAGTCGAGCACCTGACGATGATGCGCCTCGCTCTCGCGCAGCGCGGTCGTTGCGTGCGCCTCCGCGGTGACGTCGGTGCCGTGACAGAGGACGCCGGAGCGCGTGCCGTCCGGCTCTACCAGCGCGCGATAGACGAAATTGAGGTGACGCTCGTCCGGGGCGGAACCGGGAATGCCGGGGAGCATGAGGCGCACGCCGCGCGCTTCGCACGGCTCGCCGGTGCGCAGCACGCCATCCAGCACGTTCACCAGCCCCTGCGGCATCAGCTCGGGCACCGCCTCGCGCATCGGCAGCCCGATGACGTCCCGGAACCCCATGAGCCGCCGAGCCGCCTGGTTGGCGCCCTCGATCACGTGATCCGGCCCGCGCATCCAGACGATGAAAGCCGGTATCTGCTCGAACAGCTCGCCCAGCCGCGGACGGGGGAGCGAGTCGAGGATGAATTCGCTGGAGCGCAGGGAGGGCACGGCGGCGGACAGGGTGGTTGCACCCGTCCCGTCGAAGCGAGCCGTGGTGCTGCGCAAATCTGACGATACAGCAGGCCAATCGGCACAACGACTCGCTCCGCCGGCCTCTGCCGAACGTCTGTCTCCTCAGGGCGTGCCGACGCGCACCCGCACCTGCGTGTCCCACGGATCGCGCGTCACGAGCTCGTCTCCGTCGTGCTCCACCGGATGGCCATCGGCAGCGAGGCTGCCGGCGGTCGCCATCACGTCACGCGCATCCGGGAGCTCGATCGTCCACTCGACCAGGCGTGCATCCTCGTCGGTGGGAGAGGTCGCGCCGCTGCCGGCCCACGTGTTCGCGCCAAGGTGATGATGATAGCCGCCTGCGCTCATGAAGAGCGCACCGGGGTACTGCCACACCGTGCGATCCAGGCCGAGCGCGTCACTGTAGAACGCAGCCGCGCGGGCGATGTCTCCCACGTGAAGGTGGACGTGGCCCATCACCGTGCCCGCCGGCATCCCTCTCCATCGCTCGTCGCCCGCTGCCTTCACGAGCCCGGCGACGTCCACGGGATCGGTCGCCATCATCAACTCGCGTCCCACACGTCTCCACGCGGACCGGGGACGATCGGCGTACACCTCGATCCCGAGATTATCCGGATCCTGGAGGTAGAAGGCCTCGCTCACCAGGTGGTCGCTGGCGCCGGCACGCGCATTCGTCTCGGCGAGGTGGCGAACGAACCTGCCGAGCGCGGGGCGGTCGGGAAGAAGGATCGCGAAGTGGTACAGCCCGAGGCGGCCACGCTGCGGCGCCGGCCGCGCGCCGCGCTGCTCCACAAGCTCCACGAGCGGCCTGTCATCGCCGTGCGCGGCGAGCGTGGCGCCCCTGTCGTCGCGCCGCACGACCCGCATGCCGAGCACGTTCTCATAGAAGTCCAGCGACCGGTCGAGGTCGGAGATTGCGAGGCGCACCGGACCAAGGCGCAGAGCGTCCGGCTGACGGAAGCCGCGCGGCCGCTCGCCGTAGGTGCCCGGCTCTGCCGGCTCGGCGACCGGCGCGGAGCCGAAAATCGACCTGGTTGTCGCGTCCATGGGACTTCCTCGAGTACGACGTGACTGGCGGAAATTCGAACCGTCTGATTGCGGATGCACCTCTTCCCCTTCCCTTCCTCTCATGCTGTCAATCCGCCAGATCCTTCCAGCGTTCCTCCTCGCCGCCGCTCCTGTCGCGGCGCAGACACCGTCGTCAACGACGACACCTTCTGCCGACAGCGCCCAGGTCGATGACGAGGGAGTCCGGCTCGGCTACCAGTTCGGCATCACGTCCGGTGCGCTCGGCTACCGCGATGGCCGCACCGAACAGGCCCTCGGCGCGATTGTTCGCTGGGCGCCGGTGCATTGGTTCTC
>DASTGQ010000229.1:0-2211 GCA_035718985.1 Gemmatimonadaceae bacterium | reverse complement strand
GGCGCTTATCGCAAGTACGCCGAGACGGATGCGGGCCTCTCGCTGCGCACGAACGGCTGGCGCGCCGGTGGCGACGTGATCTGGCGTGGGGAGCGCTCCTTCTCCGCATCGGGCTCGTACGACGTCGACATCGGGAGCGGCGCCGCCAACACCGACGTGCGAGTCGATACGCGATGGATTCCGACGTCCGCGCTCTCGCTCGGCGTCGAGGGGAGCGTGACGCAGAACATCTACGAGTTCCGCGTCGGCACGGGACGGATTTACGGGTTCTCCGCGGATGCGTCGTTAGGCATCCGGTCGGATCTTCAGCTCGCGGCGGCGGCAGGACTCTATCGGCACACGCTCACGAACGGCGCGCCTGGCCCGGACTGGAGTCAGCGCCGGGCAACGATTCGTCTGGAGTGGATGGTCGGTGCGGATCCGGGCCTCGGCGGAACGGTCCGATGAGGGCCTTTGCGCGCGTTGCCGCGGCGCTCGGGGTGGTCGCGCTTTTGATGCAGCCGTCGCTCTCGCATGCACAAGGCGACCGGCGTTCCGGTTTCCCCCACGGGAAGCACGCCAAGCTCTTCCCCACCTGCCAGGGATGCCATGCAGGAATCGCCGCGGGAAACGCGACCCGTTCTTTCCCTTCGGCGACGTTGTGCGAGACTTGCCACAACGGCTCCATCCAGCGGCGCGTGTCGTGGAGCGGCCCAGCGCCCAAGAGTGCCGGACTCCTCGTCTTCTCGCACCCGGCGCACCAGATGAAGGCGAAGGACGCCACGTGTGCATCCTGTCACGCGCTTGCAGACACCACCCAGTGGATGAACGTCGGCCGCGCCGCGCCCGAGCGCTGCCTCGCCTGTCATGCACACAGTGCAAGTGCACACCTCGCCAGCGACAACAATTGCACCACGTGCCACCGCCCGTTGGTACAAGCCGCCGGGCTCACGGTGGCCAGGATAGCCGCGCTCCCCAAGCCTCCCTCCCACGACGATCCTGCCTTCATCACGGGACACGGGGCGAGCGCCCGTGCCAGCATAACGAGCTGCGCGATCTGTCACGCGCGCGAGAGCTGCGAGCGATGCCACGTCGGTGGTGCGCGCCTGCCCGCCATCGCGGCGCTCGCCTCCGATGCGCGCGTCGCGTCGCTCATGCGAGGACGCGCGCCGGTGTACGCGACACCCACCGACCATCGCGCGCCCGAGTTCGTTCTCGCGCATGGACCGGCAGCACAGACCGGTGCCCAGCGCTGTGCGATCTGTCACGCGCGAGAGAGCTGCGAGACCTGTCACACCGGTGAGAGCGCGCGTGACGTTCTCCGCCAGCTCCCCAGCGCTCGCGAAGGTGGAGCGCCGGGCGTGCAGCTGCGGCGCGACACGCCCGCGCGACCACCAGCCGCGGCGCCGGCGTCCGGTTTTTGGTCGCGGTGGATTTCACGCGTGGCGGCACTAGGCCCGGGCGCCGACACGGCACGCCGAGTACGAGTACATCCGGCAGACTTCGTCAGAACGCACCGCGCGGTTGCCGCGTCGGGCGAGCTCAAGTGCGCGGGCTGCCACAGCCAGAGCTACTGCAGCGACTGTCACGCCGGAGAGCGCGTGGGGCGGCGCTATCACCCCGCGAACTTCCTTGCCACGCACGCGCCCCAGGCGTACGGTCGCGAGACGGACTGCACCTCATGCCACTCGACGGAAGCATTCTGCCGCTCGTGTCACCGGCAGGCAGGGCTCGCGGCGAAGACCAATGCGCGCAGCACCGTGTTCCATAATGCGCAACCGCTATGGCTTCTCCAGCACGGCCGCGCTGCACGCCAGGACCTCAACGCCTGCGCGACCTGTCATCAACAGACGTACTGCATGCAATGCCACTCCCAGCTCGGCTCCCGCATCAATCCCCACGGACCGGGCTTCGATGCGGCGCGCATGGCGAGCAAGAATCCGCAGATGTGCCTCATGTGCCACTTCACCAACCCACTCGCCAAATGAGACACGAGGTGTTGGTGCGTGCGCTACTGGCGATCGTCACCGTCGCCTGCACCACGCGAGATGAACCGCCCAAGGTGCCACTGGGCCGCGCGGCAGACAGCGCTCGCGCCGAGCAACAGGCGCATGCGCTCCTCGGGCCGGCCGCCAAGGCAGCGCTCGACAGCGGGAACGTCCTTTTCAGAAAGAAGAACTACCAGGAAGCACTCGCCCAGTATCGGGCCGCCTCGGCGCTGGCGCCGCAGCA
>DASTGQ010000228.1:0-4344 GCA_035718985.1 Gemmatimonadaceae bacterium | reverse complement strand
GAAGCGTGAGACGTGAAGCGTGAGACGTGAAGCGCGAGACGTGAAGCGCGAGACGTGAAGCGTCAACGGCGACGATGAACGGCGAACGGCGAACTAGCGGAAAGGTCGAGGGAGTGGAAACGGCAGGATTCTCAGAAGAATCCTGCCGTTTCGGTCTTTCCGCCCCTTCTTAGTCGCCGCCGTTACGTCTCACGTCTCACGTCTCACGTCTCACTCTTCACGTCTCACGAGCCGTGCTAGCGCTGCGCGCCTCACGCAGGCGCTAAGCCGTCCTCAGCCCGCCCACCAGCTCCCTGAGCTGCGTCGATCCTTCCAGGAGATGGTTGGAGGCCGAGGTCATCTCCTCACAGGCTGCGCTCTGCTCCTGCGTGGACGCGTTCACCTGCTGCGCCGCCGACGCATGCCCTTCGGCGGCGCGGGCGATGGACTGGAGGCCACTCGCCGCGCTCGCCGCAGCATCGGCGTTGGCGCCTGCCGCGCTCGTCACGCCGCTGGCCGCAACCCGGGCACGCTCGGCGGCCTCGGTGATCGCCGCGAGCGCCGCGTCGATCTCGCGCGACACCGTCTCGATCTCGGCGACGCGCGAAGCGCTTGCTTCCATCGCCCTGGAGCTCGACGTCACGCGGCTCGTCACGATGCCCGTCATCTGCACGATCTCGTCCGCGGCGCGCTGCGACTGCTCGGCGAGCTTGCGCACTTCGTCGGCGACGACCGCGAAGCCACGCCCCGCGTTGCCGGCGCGCGCCGCCTCGATGGCCGCGTTGAGCGCCAGCAGGTTGGTCTGCTCGGCGATCGTGCTCACCGTCTGGACGAACTTGTTGATGTCGGCCGCGGTCGTATTGAGGCCGACGACCTCACGGGTCGCGCTCTCCACCGTGCGCTTCACGTCCTTGAGGATGCCGAGCGCGCGCTCGATCTCGATGCGCTTCTGGCCAGCCGAGGACTCGATGTTCTGCGCCAGCGTGTTCACCTCCGCCGACCGCTCCATCACGCTGTCGGCGGCTTCGCGGATGGCCTGCAGTGCGTCGTCCACCGTGCGGAGCTGCGTGACCTGATGCTCGGCACCGTGCGACACGTCGGTCATCGCGCTCGCCATCTGGCCCGCGGAGAGGGAGATCTGCTCCGACACGGAGGCCAGCTCGTGCGCCGAGCTGGCCACGCTCTCCGCCGTCTCGGCGGCGACGGCGACCACGCGCGAGAGTGAATCCCCCGTCTGGTTCATCGCGTTGGCGAGGATCTGGAACTCGCCCGGCAGCCGCGACGTGGTGCGCACCGTGAGGTCGCCCTCGCTCAGCGAGCGCGCATGACGGACCAGCAGGGCGAGCGGATGGCTGATCGAGCGAACGGTATAGAAGACGACGACCAGCCCGATGAGGGCGGCAAAGGCGATGAGCGCGACGAAGGCCGCCGAGCGGCGGCTCGCGTCCGTCGCCAGGCGCTGGCGCACTGCGGCCACCTTGGCGGCCTTCAGCCGGCCGAGGCGCTCGATGTCACTCAACAGTTGCCCGACGGCTTCGCGGGCCTTCAGCGCTTCCTGGTGCGCTTCGGCGGTGCGACCGAGATCGGTGAGGCGATGTGCCAGGGCGTACTCCACCTCGATCTCGGAGAAGCGGGAGTCGATGGAGGCGATGACACCCGCTTCCTCCTCCTTGCGGATGGCCGCATTCTCGGGCGTCTGGCTCAGGCGCGCGTTCATGTCGCGCTGGACGAGGTGCGCCTGAGCGCCGTAGCGACGGAATGCGTCGAGGGCGCTGGAGTCGCGCGTCTCCACGTAGCGGCTGCCTGCCTCGAGCGTCTGCGAAACGGCGGCGGAGAGCTGCGCGCTTTGCTGCGCCTCGGTCTGGACCCCCTCGAGCGTGGTACCGATGGCGTCGGCCATCTGCGTCATCGTGCGCCGCGCGAGCACGCCGGCCACGATCAGCAGGAGCACGAGCGCGCCGAAGCCGCGCACGAGCCGCGTGCGGATCGTGCCGCGCTTGCCGCGCGTCATCGTCGAGAACGTTGCCGTGGGGCCGGTCATTCGCTGACTCCCGCCACGAGCAGCTTGCCGTGATCGATCCGCGTCATGACGACGCTCTTGCCCACCGGATCACCGGTGGGGAGGAAGGAGATGGCGCCCGTGACGCCGTGGAACGCCGTCTCCGGGGTCAGCCCCGCGAGGTAGTCACGGATCTTCCGGCGGTCGGTGCCGACGGATTGTGACGCCTGATAAAGGAGCTGCGTGGCATCGTAGGCGAGGGCGGCATTGTTGTCGGGCGACATGTGGAACTTCGCCGCGAATGCCTGCACGAACTTCTGCGCTTCAGGGCGTGGGTCCTGCGCGGTGAACGGTACGCCGGCGAAGACACCCTGCGCGCGGGCCGTGTCCACGCTCAGCCCGCTCCAGCCGTCGCCGCCGATGAGGTCCACAGCGAGGTGCTGCCGCCGCACCTCCTTGAGGAAGGCGAGCCCCGATGCGTCGGTGCCGGCCACGAAGACCACGTCCGGCTTGCGCTGCCTGAAGTACGACACGAACGGCTCGAACGACTCCGTCCCGTCCTCCCCGATGGGATCCATGCTGATCACGTCGCCGCCAAAGCCACGGCGGAACGATTCGCTCAGTCCGCGGCCGTAGGCGTTGTTCTCATAGAGGATGGCGGCGCGCTTGAGCCCGAGCCGGTTGGCGAAGCGTGCGATGTCGATGCCGTTGGTGGAATCGCTGGACGTGACGCGAAAGGCCCACCGCGAGATGCCCGTGAGCGCCGGCGAGGTCGCGGACGTGGCGACGGCCGCCAGGTGTCCGTCGTACACCTGCGCGGCGGCGACCATGGCGCCGGAGTTCACGTGGCCGACGACGGCGGAGATGTCGGAGGAGTCCACGAACTGCTGCGCGATCCGGCTGGCCTTCTGGCCGTCGCCATCATCGTCCTGGAAGACGATGTGCAGCGGATGCGCCTGGCGCTCGGGACGGGCGTTGATTTCCTCGAGCGCGAGCTCGATGCCGCGGCGCGTCATGGCGCCGTAGGGCTGCTTCCACGGGCCTGCGGCGCCGAAGGTCACGGTCGACCCGCCGCGAGACGAGCAGGCAGCCAGGAGGAGAAGCAGCAGAAGTCGCTTCGGCAACGGAAGTCGGGTCTGAGGACATCGAGAGCCGGCGGCGTCGCCGTTCGCTGCAATGACGAGACGCACGCCCCCACGTCACTCCAGTATCGGCATGGCACCCGTCCTGCCTTAGCGGGGCCGAAGGAGGTGGGACATGCGGGTGCTCGTCACTGGGGGTACCGGGGTCGTCGGAGTCGGCACTGTCACGGAACTGGTCAGGCGTGGCCACTCGGTGGTGCTCATCTCGAGGCATGCGGAGCGCGACGTGCGGCAATGGCCGGAAGGGGTAACGCCGTGGCCGGGCGACGTGGCTCGCGCTCGCTCCCTCCACGGCGCCGCCGACGGATGCGACGTCGTGCTGCACATGGTCGGCATCGTGGACGAAAGCGACGACGCCACCTTCCAGGACGTCAACGTGCAGGGCACGGCGAACATGATCGCCGAGACGGAGCGCGCGAAGGTCGGCCGGTTCATCTTCGTCTCCTCGCTCGGCGCCTCGAAGGGCAAGTCGGACTACCACCGCTCCAAGCGCGACGCCGAGGCGCTCGTGCGGAAGTTCCATGGCGCGTGGACCATCTGTCGCCCCGGCAACGTCTATGGCCCGGGCGACGAGCAGATCTCCCTGCTGCTCCGCATGGTGCGGAGCCCCAGTCCCGTGGTGCCGCGCATCGGTGACGGCGACCAGCCCATCCAGCCCATCTGGTGGGAAGACTGCGCCAACGCACTCGCCACCGTCGTCGAGCGCCCCGACCTCGCGAGGCGCGAGCTCGATCTCGCGGGTGCCGAGCTCACGTCGCAGAACGACCTCATCGATCGACTTTCCGGGATCACCGGCCGCTCCGTGATGCCGGTGTCTGTTCCGGACTTCCTCGCCACGCTTGGCTCGAAGGCGGTTTCACTGGTGGGATGGGACATGTCCTTCAACGAGCAGCAGGTCACGATGCTGCACGAGGGCAACGCGATCGAGAAGGACGGACAGAACGCGCTCACCGAGACCCTGCGCATCACGCCGACGCCGCTGGATGCCGGGTTGCGCCAGCTCGCCGACCTGCAGCCCGAGCAGCTGCCTGCCGAGGGGATCGGGACCCTGACGCGGAAGCGCTACTGGGCCGACATCGAGGGCTCCGCCTGCGACGCCGATGCGCTGTTCGCGCTCTTCAGCACGCACTTCAATGAAGCGCTGCCCGTCTTCGTGGACGCGGCGCCCGAACCGGCAACGGACGACCGCATCGACGAGGGCGAGAGCATCACGCTCGCCCTACC
>DASTGQ010000227.1:0-3070 GCA_035718985.1 Gemmatimonadaceae bacterium | reverse complement strand
GATCGTGAGCCAGTAGCCGCGCCGGAGGTGGAAGATCTCGGCAAGGGCCACGGCCACGGAGGTCACCACCGCGAGTCGCAGGGCATGGCGCAGGATGAGCGAGTCAGGCGCGAGCACCGCGGTCAGCAGCGCGATCGGTCCTGGCGGCTCATCCGCGGCGTCGGCCGCCATGGCCCGCGGGACCGACGGAGGAGCATGTCCGCCGTCCAGCGCATCCACGGTCACCGCGGCGACGCTGGCATACTGCGCCTCCCGGTCGAGAATGGCAGCCGCTGCTTCGTAATGCGGCCCGACGTTGCCCGATTGCAGCGCTCCGGCCGCGGCACGGCGCACCGCGTCGCCGCTCCACGTCACCGCTATTGGCGGCGGATCGCGCTCCACCAGCACCGCCCCGGCGAGCCTCCTCGCCGTGATCGCGAGCGCCTCGATCGCCGCGCTGAGCGCAGCATCCGCGGCCGCGATTCGCTCGTCCGGCGTGACGCTGTCCAGCGTCTCGCCGAGCGCCACGAGGTGACCGAAGATCTGGTCCACCCCCTCGCCGAGCACGATGAGATGCTGTTCCCGACCGGTGGTGCCGGGCCGGCCGCGCCGCATCTCCGCGAGCACAGTGCGAGCTGCCTCCAGCGCGGCGCGTACCTGCGCGCTCCCGGCCGGCATCGGCATCTGCTCTCCGCTGCTCCGCGCGCGTCCGAATCGCGCGACATCGTCGGCGTAATCGGCCAGCGCATCATATCCGCGCGCCACCGCGATGCGCGCCGGCCGGAAGGGGCGCAGCGGCCACACGACCAGGGCGATTGCCATCGCCACCGCGCCGCCCACGATGGCGAACCCCGCGTTGCCTAACGCATCGAGCGCCTGTCCCCGCGGCTCGGCGAGCGCGATGACCAGCGTGGAGAGCGCTGCACCACCGATGCTCACCCCGGCGGCGCCCCATACGCGCGCCAGGCCGGCGAACAGGGCGATGGCGAACACCAGCGGGAGCGCGAAGACGAGGCGGCCGCTCGCCAGCGTGCCGAGTAGCACCGCGACCGCGCCAGCGAGGGTCACCGCCGCCATCGTTGCCGCCCGGGCGCGATACGCGCCGCCGCGGTCGGCCAGCGCGCCGTTGAACCCCCCGAGGCTCATCCAGATGGCGCCACCGACATGGAGCGTCGAGCTGGCGACGAGGGGGAGCACCGTGGCGATGGCGCCTCGCATCCCGGCTGCCCAGGCCGGCCGAGGGGCCGCGAGCGCCGTGGCGGCGCGCACCGAACCGAGCGCACGATCCAGTCGAGGCATCGCGGAAAGCTAGCGAATGGTATATTGCCCAGCGCCCCACGCCGCTCACCCGACGCGCGAACAGATGCCACACGCGCACGACCATCAGGGCCACACTCATCACGACCACGAGCACCACCATCACCACCACGCGCCGGCGACCTTTGATCGCGCCTTCGCGCTGGGAGTGGGACTCAACGTGGCATTCGTGCTGGCCGAGTTCCTGTTCGGGCTCCGCGCGCACTCCCTCGCGCTCGTCTCGGATGCCGGCCACAACCTGAGCGACGTCCTGGGCCTCTCGCTGGCCTGGGCGGGAAGCGTGCTCGCGCGGCGCGGCCCCACACCGCGCCGCACGTACGGCATGCGCCGCTTCTCCATCCTCGCCGCACTCGGCAATGCGGGATTCCTGCTCGTCGCCGTCGGGGCAATTACCGTGGAGGCCATCGGGCGGTTGTATCATCCGGAGCCCGTGGCCAGCGGCATCGTGATGGTGATTGCCGCCATCGGCATCCTCGTGAACACGGGCACCGCCCTCGCGTTCATGCGCGGACGCCACCACGACCTCAACGTGCGTGGCGCGTGGCTGCACATGCTCGGCGACGCCGCCGCCTCGGCGGGCGTCGTGCTCACGGGATTGCTCATCGGCCTGACCGGCTGGCTCTGGCTGGATCCGATGGTGAGCCTGCTGCTCGTTGCGCTCATCCTGTGGAGCACGTGGGGGCTCGCGCGCGATTCGTTCGACCTCGCGCTCGATGCGGTGCCGCCCGGCATCGACCCCGACGAGGTGAGCGCGGTGCTGCGCGCACTGGATGGCGTGGTGGAGGTGCACGATCTCCACATCTGGGGGATGAGCACCACTGACGTCGCGCTCACCGCGCACCTCGTGCGCCCCTGCGGCGGCGGAGAGGACGCGGTGCTGGCCGATGCGACACGGCAGCTCAGCGCGCGCTTCGGGATCGCCCACGCCACCATCCAGCTCGAGCGCGGCCTCGCCATTCACCCTTGCGAGCTGGCCGCACCGGATCGAGTGTAAGGCGCATCCCGGCCGGCAGCGGCGCACATGGACGAGCTCGTGAAGCGGAATCACTGGGTAGTACGCGTCACCCACTGGGTGAACGTCGTGGCCATCGTCCTCATGGCCGGCAGCGGGATGCGCATCTTCAATGCGCATCCCGCCTTCGCGAGGCCTGGTGAGCGCTTCCCGCTGAATCCGTGGGAAGGCCACGCGATTCCTGCCTCGCTCACCTTCGGGAGCTGGCTCGGAGGGGCTCGACACTGGCACTTCGCCGCGATGTGGCTCCTCGTGGCCAACGCCATCGTCTACCTCGGTTTCCTCTTCCTGCACGGCGAGTGGCGCGACGTCGTGCCCCATCGCGGGGATCTCGGCGGCGCGCGCGAGATGATCCGCTTCTATCTTTTCGCGCGGAAGGACCACCCGCGGCAGGGCAAGCACAACGCGCTGCAACGGGCCACGTACTTCGCCATGCCGGTGCTCGGCGTCATCATCGTGCTCAGCGGGCTCGCCATCTGGAAGCCGGTCACGCTCAGCGTCATCACGGCCCTCTTCGTGAACTACAAGTGGGCGCGCTTCATCCACTTCGTCGGCATGACGCTGCTGCTCCTGCTCGCGCTCGTGCACGTCTTCATGGTGTTGTCAGTCGATCCGTACGCGGTGCGCTCGATGATCACCGGCTGGTACGATCGCACGCGCGCTCCCGAGGCGCGCAACGCGCGGCCATTCTATCACCTTCTTGCGCGAGGCGACCCGGACGCCAGTCCGTCACGGCGGGGCAAGGTGTCGTGAGCATCGATC
>DASTGQ010000226.1:0-3628 GCA_035718985.1 Gemmatimonadaceae bacterium | reverse complement strand
GCACGAGTCGGTGGCGTTCCTGCACACGAGCACCGGGACCGGGCCGTACAACGACGAGTTCGACCCGATCGTGATCGACGAGTGGCACACGCTCGCCTACCAGGAGATCACGGAGCTCACCAAGCGTGGGCTGCCCGGCGTGTGGACGCACGGCTTCTACGATGGCTGGGCACCGAACTACATGCTCGCCATCGCCAACCTGCACAACTCCATCGGCCGATTCTACGAGACCTACACCTCGATGAACGCCGACTGCCAGATCACCCACCTCTCGGCGGCGCAAACCGAGCGCACGTGGGATCGCCCGAGCCCTCCGGTGAACGGCATCAAGTGGTGCATCCGCAGCAACATCAATTACCAGGAATCGGGCGTGCTCACGGCGCTCAAGTACGTCGCCGACCATGCGGGCACGTTCCTCGACAACTTCGCGCTCAAGGCGGAGCGCCAGGTGGCCAAGGGAAAGACGTCGGCGCCGTACGCGTTCGTGGTCCCGCGCGGCCAGCGCCGGTCCGCCGAGGCGGCCGATCTCGTGAACTTGTTCCGTCAGCACGCCACGGAGATCAACGTCGCGTCGCAGGACTTCACGCTCAAGGGCGCCACGGCCAAGGATTCATCGGTCAGGGTAAAGGCCGGCGACTGGATCGTGCGCATGGACCAGCCGTACACGCAGACCGCCCGCACGCTGCTCGCCATCCAGCACTTCAAGCCGGATGATCCGTCGCCGTACGATGACACCGGCTGGACGATTGACGAGCTGCGGCACGTGCAGACACTCAAGATCACCGATCCGGCCGTGCTCTCGGCGCCGATGTCGCCGCTGCGGGGCGACGCGACCGTGGCCGGCGCGATCACCGGCGCCGGGAACGTGCTCCTCGTGCCGCACCTCGGTGACTGGCGGTCCGCCGTGCTGCCGTGGAAGACGGGGCGCGCGCAGGTACTGGTGGCCGACACGGCGTTCAGCGTCGACAGCCGCAACTTCGAGCGCGGTACTTTCATCGTGATCAATGCGGCTGCGCCGGCGCGCGACGCCATCGTCGCGCTCGGGCTCGGGGCGACGGCGGTGAGCGCCGTGCCGTCGGTGCGCCACCACACCGTGACGGCGCCGCGCGTTGCGCTCGTGCATTCATGGATCGAGACGCAGAACGAGGGCTGGGTGCGCTACGCCTTCGACCGCATGGGCGTGCCGTACACCTACATGGCGGACCAGAAGCTCACGCGGCCCGGTGCGCTCGACGCGTACGACGTGGTGGTACTGCCGCACATCAACGGCGCGGCGACGACGATCGTGAACGGACGCGCGATGGTGGGGCCCGCCATTCCGTGGAAGAAGACCGCGCTCACGCCGAACCTCGGAAAGATCGACCAGACTGACGACACGCGCCCGGGGATGGGCCTGGTCGGCCTCGCAGCGGTGCGCGCGTTCGTGGAGCGGGGCGGCCTGCTCGTGACGGAAGGGAACAGCTCGCGCGTACCGATCGAATTCGGGCTCGTGCCGACGGTGAGCGTCGCGCCGCAGCAGAAGCTCCTCGCGCGCGGCGCCGTGTACCGGGCGGAGCTCGTGCGTGGCAGCAGCCCGATTGCCTACGGCTACGAGCGCACGACGTTCCCACTGTACTTCAACCAGGCGCCGTTGCTGAACGTGCAGGTCGCCCCGGAGCAGCGACGCGAGGGAGTGGACACGTCGATCACCCACGCGATAGAGCGGCAGCGCGCGCGGACCATCGTACGCTGGACGCCCAAGGCCGGCGATCTGCTCGTGTCCGGGCTGCTGGACCATGGCGAAGAGATGGCGGGACGGGCGGTCGTCGTGGACGCGCCGCTCGGCCGAGGACACGTCGTACTCTTCGGCACGCGACCGATGTGGCGCTGGGAATCGCAAGGCGCGTTCGCGCTCATGCTCAACGCGATGGCGAACTGGAACGCGCTCGACGTGAACGAGCACGCACCGGTGTCCTCGGTCACCGCGGATGGAAACCGGTGACGCCCACTATATTTCTGCCTGGACGCCGCACGGAGCCACGATGAAGATCACGATCGAATACTGCACGATGTGAAGCTATGAGCCCCGGGCCGCCAGTCTGGCGGCCGAGCTCAGGAAGGAATATCCGGATGCCGGGATCGAGCTGAAGCGCAGCTCCGGCGGACGGTTCGAAGTCTTCAGGGACGGCGTGCCGGTCTACGAGAAGTCGAAGACCGGGCGCCACGCTCAGCCAGGCGAGGTCGTGCGCCTGCTTCGCGCCAACGGCTGAGCTCCCTCGCGACGGTGACGCGACCGGGGCCGATGCGTCTAGCACACGCGTCGGCCCCATACGCATCCGACCGGCGTGTTTTCTCGTCTCACGTTTCATCCCTGCAATGCGAATTGCCATCTCCACGGGGGGCGGTGATGCTCCCGGTCTCAACGCGGTCATCCGCGCCGCTGTCCTCTCGGCGATCAACCGCGGCTGGGAGGTGCTCGGCATCAAGCGTGGCTTCGCCGGACTGATGGGCGAGGATGAAGTCGTCACGCTGACCAAGGAATCGGTGCGCGGCATCGCGCACCTCGGCGGCACCATCCTCCGCGCCACGAACCGCGGCAATCCTTTTCACTATCCGCGAAAGCAGCCCGACGGCAGCTATCTCGAGGAGGATCGATCCGACGAGCTGATCGAGAATGCACGCCAGCTCGGCATCGAGGCCATCATCTCCATCGGTGGCGATGGCTCGCTGAGCATCGCCCACCGCCTCTGCCAGAAGGGGATGAAGATCGTCGGCGTGCCCAAGACGATCGACAACGACGTCAGCGGCACCATCACGACGTTCGGCTTCGACACCGCGGTGAGCACGGCAATCGAGGCGATCGACAAGCTGCACACGACGGCGGAGAGCCATGACCGCGTGATGGTCATGGAGGTGATGGGGCGCGACGCGGGGTTCATCGCGCTGCACTCCGGTGTCGCCGGCACGGCCGACGTCATCCTGATTCCCGAGATCCCCTACGACATCGAGCGCGTGTGCGACAAGATCAGGTCGCGCGATGCGCATGGGCGACACTTCTCGATCGTCGTGGTGGCCGAGGGAGCGTTTCCGAAGGGTGGGGCCGCGCACACGATGGGGGAATCACTGCCGGGGCAGGCGCGGCGGCTGGGAGGCGTGGCCGACTCCATCGCGCGTGAGATCCAGGTCCTCACCGGAAAGGAGACGCGGTCGCTGGTGCTGGGCCACCTTCAGCGGGGCGGCATGCCGACGGGGTACGACCGCCTGCTCGCCACGCGCTTCGGCGGGGCAGCCGTCCGCGCCATCGCTGACGAGAAATGGGATCACATGGTGGCGCTCCAGACCCCTCACATCGTCACGATCCCGATCGTGGAGGCGCTCCGCGAGCCCAAGCGGGTGGACCCGACGCACGATGTGGTTCAGACGGCGAGAGCGGTGGGTATCAGTTTCGGGGACTGATTGGCTGACGGACTGAGCTACTCGACGATCGAGCCTGCGTCAGAGCAAGGCCTCGTGGCGACGAGCACGGTCAGCCAGTCATCCAGTAGGGCAATGGGACACAGGCGTCCCCGGGTCAGGACAGGCGAGCACGCGCGGCGGTCTGGTGCGCAAGCGTAAGTGTTTATCCTGCTGATACTTGCGGCGATGACCG
>DASTGQ010000225.1:0-7561 GCA_035718985.1 Gemmatimonadaceae bacterium | reverse complement strand
CCCGCAACCAGGGCCGTGTAGCGCAGTCGCGCCCTCCCTCCAGACCCGCGTACGTTGTGCTGGCAACTCGGCATCACTCGATCCTCGTCCAGATCAGGACGAGGCCACAGAAGGCATCCGTGCGCAGGCCATCGAACTCGGCGGGGATGCTGGAAGGACCGCTGTATACCTCCACGCCATAGACCTGCAGCGGATCAATGCTGTTGATGGAGTAGCCTGGCTCCTTGATCTGGCCATCAACGCCGATACGCATCACGCACGGCGCCATGCTCTCACCGCGCTTCATATCGACCTTGTACCCGCGCGATGAGGCAACGAGCAGCACGCCACTGCTATCGACAAGGCGAACGCCCGGAACTCGTCGCATGAGGTCCGATAACCGCGCGGCATGCAGCTTGTCGAGATCTGCGCGCCCGAAGTACGTGCCCCCCGCCTTGTGCTGAGCACGCGTGTCAAAGTTCCGGAGTGCCGATTGGAGTTGGAGGCGCCGCCCAGAAACGACTGTAATGTCCTCAAGTCGTTTCGCCACCGGGGCCATGGCCACTTCGACCGGCTTTCGCCGCGCGAGCACATCGAGGGACAGCGTACCGGATTGGTAACCGAGCCGGCGAAACGTGAGCTTCAGCGCCCCGTCCGCGAGCGGCAGTGTTCGAAAATGCCCCACCTCGTCCGTTACCACACGAGCCAAGGTGTCCAACCCGCGAGACACCTCCACCGAGACATTCGCCAAGGGAGCGCCGGACTGATCGTCGATCACCGTCCCCTGCACACGCGACCCAGGCGCTACCGCTATCTGTCCCCTCGCCAGCATGGGCGATATAGAGAGACAAAATGCGAGTAGCGCTCGCGTTCGGAGTGCGAGCATTCGCAGGTCACGCATGAGGCTATACGACCGTAGCGCCAGACACCGCAGTTCCTCCATCCGAGCGAGATCGGGAGGAGTCCAGGAACTTGCAAGTCCATCGTGACAACACGGATGCCGGCGGGCGCGGGCACCGGTCCTACGTGGCTATCTCACCGCTGTACGACCTTACCACGTCAGCCGTCGCAGAAACACTGCCCAACGATGCAGCGTCCCTGCTTGCCGATTTGCGCACAATCGAGCGAGCAATCGTCGGGGTTGCAGATGAGTAGAGCCTTCGCGTGTGCCGCGCTTCCAACAGGATGGCCGGTCGCCCACGCCTCTCGTGCGCCAAACGACAGCGTCCCCATGAACACAGCAGCTGATACCAGAATGGCTGTTCTGGCGATCTTCTTTCGCATCTCTCCTTCCTCGGTTAAAGGATACTCAACGTCCGCGTGCCCGCGCCCTCATTCGTCTAATACGACGGCACGACAGCATGCTGCCTCATTGGACCGCGAGCATGGAAGGCTGGCGAGCTGCCTTCAGGAGCGAATCGACCGTAGCCTGCGCGGTGATGAGACCGAGTGTGCTGAAGGTGTAACGCCCGTCCAGTCCGAGCACCGCTGTCACCGGCACGGATCGTGTGCGGTAGAGGTACCGCATTCGACGGTCGATCATCGTGACGACCGGAAAGCTGACCCGGTGCTTTCGCACAAATTCGCGAGTCGAGTCCGTTGAGCTTAGCGATACACCGTACACTGACGCGACAGCGGGTGTGCCAGCACTGATGGAGTCCGCGAGCGCATTCCAGACGGGGACGCTTCGTTCGCAGAATTGACAGGATGTGGTGAAAAAGAACAGTAGCTCTGGCCGAGTCGCTGTCGTCGCTCCCAGAACGACGGAATCACCCGTCAGCGCTGCCACACGCGTCTCGGGTACGAACAACCCCGTGTACGGGTAGAGAATGCGATTGGTGAGTTGCTGTTTTGTCTCACGCAGGAGTCGATTCTGCCGAGCCAGAATGACGACGAGGCTTGCTGCACCAACGAGCACTACGGATGCGAAGACTGTGGAGATGCGATTCCGATTACCCATTCCATGATCCTTCCGGCAATCACACCGGCGCAAAGGACCAATGACCTACGGTCGGTCGTGCGTGGTTTACCGCCGCAACGGATGTCTCGCGATGGTATCGCAAGGTGGACTGCATACTGGTCAGCAGTGCGGCGTCGCTCCCCAGCACTTGCGCTCATGGAGTCGCTACAGTAGCACATGCGCATCCCACCACCGTTACGTAATGGGCAATTGCACGCCAGAACGAGACATGGCATGCACCGATACGCTCACCTCGCGACCGTAGTCTCGCTGCTGTGCGGTCCGGTCCACCCACGCGCTATCGCGCGTCAATGAGCTCCTCGCTTCCCTTTGAGAACGGGGCGCTTCACGCAGGTGGTGTGCGTCACCCGCGTGGTGGACTCCTCATTTGACTGCATCGACACAATTACGAGGTGCCTTCGCCAGCCCCGAGACCTGGCACAGTCCTGGCGCTCGCCGCCCGGCTCGGATATCGGCGGCTATGGGACAAAGTCCAGAACGGCGCATCAGCGGCGCCGCTCGGACCAGTGCCAAGACCTGTAACAGGACATGCCTTCACATGTGCCCTCAATACCCTCACGCGACTCATCAAACCTCGCGTGCCTTCATGCCGGGCATGCAAAAACCCCCATCAAACCGTGAGTCACGAGGTTTGATGGGGGTTTTCCGAGTGGCCAGGGACGGAATCGAACCGCCGACACGCGGATTTTCAGTCCGCTGCTCTACCAACTGAGCTACCTGGCCTCGGTGCACTCCTCCGCACCACGCGCTCCGAGCAGGCCTGACCCGGGCGCTCTACCAGTCTAATCGGCCCGCCTCCGGCACGGTACTCCCGGCGCCGCCTCCTCCTGACCATGCAGACTTTCGCCACTGCCTGCATCCAATCGATGACGGTGCGCTGACGCTTCGCCGTTACCCTGCCGCCACGACGAACGGAACTGGTCGCGGCCCGCGGGTACCGGAGGCACGAGCGGAGCGCGGGTGATCCACGAGCGAAGCGAAGCGCGCGCGACAGCATTCGCCTGGAGCCAACGGACCCGCCCGCGAGGCTCGACCGAATTTCCGTTGAGGGAATAGATCAGCGCGACGAGCTACCAGCCAGCTACCGACCAAGCACGAGTAGCCCTACTGGCACTGGCCGCATTCCGGCCCACTCGTGTACCTCGCCGGCGGCGTCCCGGACCAGCATCTGCCCGGACACGCCGCCGTCGAGGAGCTCGGCGTCCTTGCACCCCAGCGCCCCCATCAGCGCCGCCATCTCCGGCGTCGTCAGCCCGAAGGGCAGCCGGTCCAGCACTCCGCCCAGCCCGGCAAAGCGCGTCAGCGCCAGCAGCACCCGCCCGTCGGGCAATGTGCCGAGCGCGAGCCGGGCATCGCGGTGCGCCACGTCGACTCCAAGTCCACCCTGCCGGAGGGGCAACGGCACCCGCCCGCCTTCCAGCAGCAGTGGATACGACTGGAACGCCTGACGCACGTTGCCCGCCGCGCGCACGGAATCCAGTGCGCGCGCCGGCACGATCCGCACGCCACCATTGCTGTCCGCCACCACCGCCGGTGCCAGCGGTGCGAAGCGCGGCGGCTGGATCTCGTCGCCGTCGCGCACCAGCCATCCCCACGCGCCTCCCGACACGAACTGCCCGGCATTCACCGCCACGCGTGCCGCGGCCGGCGCCGAAGCGATGGTCCACCCCTTGGGAGCAAGCCAGCCGGCGGGCGACGCGTCAGCCGGCGGCAGGTCCAGCCGCAGCTCCGCGCGCTTCGGGTCGATGCGCACCAGCACCACGTCGGTGCGCCTCGCCTCGCCGCTCCCGCGCAGCGACAGCTCTCCCCACGACACCGCACTCGTCGTGTCGTGCCAGCGCACCGCTCGCGACACGCTCGCATCCGTCGCGCGCCACGCGTCCGGCGCGCGGTCGGAGCGCCACCACGTCACTGGCTCCCCGTTCACCACCACGGCGAGCGCCGACGGCGGCAGCGGCTCCCGCGCCACCGCCGTCGTGGACACCAACGCCGCGAGCGCGAGCGCTCCCGCCCGCGACCACGGCATCAGAATGCGCCGAGCCGCTTCAGGCGCTCCGCCGCGCTCACGATCTCGGAACGACGCGCCTGCAGCGCGTCGTACTCCTCGTCGCTGAAGCCACTCGGCTTCGCGGACTCGCCGCGCATCGCCGCATTGGCGTAGATGTAGAGCATCCGCTCGCGCAGCAGGCCGTACTGGCCCTGGTCCATACCCGCCGCGCCGGCGCCGCGCACGATCGGCTCGTTCCCCACGTGCATGCTGCGCAGCGACGCAAGGTACGCCTGCGCCTCGCTCGAGTCGGCGATGCGTCGCGTCGCGCTCGGCGAGAGGACGGACACGCCGTTGATGTTCACCACGGGACGCACCATGATCGCTTCCGGCGGCTGCGCCGTGAACGGCTTCGGCATCGCGCACTTCGACATCCGGTCCCCCGCGTCCTGCATCTTCTTCATGTCCGCCTGGCTCATCGCCGGAGCATTGGACGGCGCCATCGACACGCCGGTGAGCTGCTGCAGCTCGTTCCGGATGCGCACCTGCTCGGCCACGTCGCCGCTCTTCTCCGCCGCCTTCGCCTCCTTCTCCAGCTTGTCCATCTTCGCCTCGAATTCCGTCCGCTCCTCGGGGCTCATCTTCTCCCTCCGCTGTGCGAACTCCATCGCGCCCGGCGGTGCGCTGGCCGGATGCGACTGTGCCATCGCCGCCACCTCCTGCGACGGCGCGCCGATGCACGACTGATACGTCTCGTGCTCGCGTATCGCGCTCGCTCTCGCCGTCGAATAGGTCGCATAGCGCTTGAGGAACGCATCCACCTGCCCCGTCACCTCGGCGTTCCGCGCCAGCGACGCGCGGCCGATGGAGTCGGCCACCTTCGCTTCCTCGGCAAGGCCGGCGAGCATGTGCGTTACGACTCCTTCGTCGATCTTCGCCTGACCGGACGACGATGACGATTGTGGCAGTTCCTTCTTCGCCACCTTCTCGGCGGCGCGGCGGACGAGCCCACCGAACTGCGCCTGCGCGCTGACGGGGGCGAGGAAGGTGAAGGCAAACGACGAGACGGCGACGAGGCGACGCATGCATGGCTCCCGGAAGCGAATAACCGGGAAAGATGATCATCCCTGTTTCGGGCGCCAGATATGACCGCGCGTCTAGCGCGCCGCAGGTCGCGTCGCAAACCCCGGGATGCGCCCGGCGTTGTACGTCGCGCCCGCATAGAGCGCGTTGGCGCCGAGGTTCCGGACGTTGAGGATGGCACCGGCGTCGAGCACGAGCCACGGCGCGAGCTGCAACGTGGGTCCGAATAGGAAGCCCACCTGGGGCGACGTGCCTGCGGCGCCGCCCGTGCCGGGATAGCCGAACAGCTCGGCCACGCCGCCGAGCCGACCGCGGATCGGTGAGCCGAGCGACGCGGTGAGCAGAGTGGCGCTCGTCGGCACTGCGGTGCCGTCACCCGAGCGGTGCGTGTAGCCGGCGTTGAGATCCAGCTCGGCGGCGCCGATCGGCCGGCTGGAGATGAGAAGCAGCGAAAGGTCGGTCGTCCCCGTGCCGACGTCGCGCGCGCCGGACGCGAACTTGATGGAGCCCTGCAGCGAGAAGTCGTGCACCAGCGGCGCCGCGTCGAGCACGCGCTGCTTGAGCGCTACCGCGACGTCCGTGAGACCTGCTATCGTTGCACCGGGCGCGGCGTTCCGGACCCAGCCGCCCTGCAGCTCGAGCTGCAGCCGAGGCACGATGCCGATCTTGGCGACGACGGGCGCGCCGAGCTGCGTCTGGCCGAGTGGCTGCGCTGCCTGCACACCGACCTCCAGCTCCAGGTAGCCCGGCGCCACGGTGTAGGCGTGCGTCGCCACTGTCGGCCGCTCCGGTTGTGCGGCGCGCGGGTCCTGCTGCGCTGCAGCGCTGGCGGCGATCAGCAGCGCGGCGGCTCCGCGCAGCGTCGAGAGTCTGTATGGTTTTCCGGGCGATGCGTTCATCGTGCACCATTCTATAGTAGGAGACATGCCCACGCCCCCTCGCGTCGCCCTCGCCACCCAGACCGCTCTCCCGGAGCTGTACGCCGACGACCGGCTGCTCATCCCCGCGCTCGCCGCGCGTGGCGTGCACGCCGGTGCGGCGGTGTGGGACGATCCCTCGGTGGACTGGACGACGTTCGACGCCGTGGTGGTCCGCTCCTGCTGGGACTATCACCTGAAGCACGACGCGTTTCTCGCGTGGGTCGCCCGCCTCGAGCGCGCGGGTGTCGCCGTGTGGAACCCGCCCGCCGTGATCCGCTGGAACGCCGAGAAGGGCTACCTGCGCCAGCTCGAGGAGCGGGACGTGCGCGTCGTGCCCACGCGGTGGATCGAGCGCGGGAGTGCGGCGTCGCTGCACGACGTGCTGCACGACGCCGGCTGGGAGCGCGCCGTCGTGAAGCCCGCCATCTCCGCCTCGGCGCACGAGACGTGGCGCACCGCGCGCCAGTCGGCCGTGGACGATGAAGCGCGCTTCAGGAGGATGGTGCAGCGCGGGCGCGTGCTCGTGCAGCCGTTCATGGACGCTGTGGTCAGCACCGGCGAATGGTCGCACGTCTTCATCGGCGGCGAGTTCAGCCACGCCATGCTGAAGCGCGCGCGCTCCGGCGACTTCCGCGTGCAGTCCGAGCACGGCGGCTCGGCGATTCGCGGCGATCCCGGCGCGCACGTCATCGAGCGGGCGCGTCACGCCCTTCGTGCCGGAGAGGCGTGCGCCGGCGAAAGCCTCTATGCCCGCGTGGACGGCTGCGTGGAGGACGGCGAGTTCGTGCTGATGGAGCTCGAGCTCATCGAGCCGCTGCTCTATCTCGCCGAGCACCCCGAGGCGCCGGACCGGTTCGCGGCGGCGTTCGCAGACCGTCTCCAGAAAGTCAGCGCAGGGCGAGCGTCATGAACACGCTGTTCGGGTCCGGCTTGTAGGGCGCGAACGGCGCGCACTCCACGAAGCCGTGGCGCGCGTAGAGCGCGCGCGCCGGAGCGAAGAATGGCCACGAGCCCGTCTCGAGGCTCAGGCGCGACATCCCGCGCGCGCGTGCCGTCGCGATGACGTGTTCCACCAGCGCCGAGCCGTACCCGCGCCCTCGCGTGCGCTCGGCCACGTGCATCGACTTCACCTCGCCATGCTCGGGCGATAACGCCTTGAGCGCGACGATGCCCACCAGCGTCGCGCGCGTGTCGTCCTCCCAGGCGGACCAGAAGGTCAGGCCGGGCGCGCGCATCAGCGCGGCGAGGTCCAGCGCGTGCCCGCTCCCGCGGCCTGTCTCCGCCAGCGCGCGGGTGACGTGGATGTCGAGCAGCTCGATCACGCGCGGGTCGTCGAGGCCGCCCTCGATGATGTGCAACGGTGCCGTCACTTCGGTGCCACGGTGATCACGAAGCATCCCCAGTCATTGCCTGACGTCGCGACGACGACCCACGTGCCAGCCGAGGGAAAGGTGACGGCGCTCGGAAAGCCGCCCTCGTGTTCGTGTCCGCGCCCCGGATATCCCCAGTCGGCGATGGCCTGGCGGAATCCGTCCTCGGGATGGCCGACGCGACCGGCGCGGATGAGCAGCGCGTTGGGATAGTCCAGCGGATCGTGCAGCGGCAGCCAGA
>DASTGQ010000224.1:0-6619 GCA_035718985.1 Gemmatimonadaceae bacterium | reverse complement strand
GAAGGGGGTGCTCTCCGGGCCCGACGGGTGTTCGAGCGGCCGGTCGTCGGGTTTCGCGCCTTCCTCGACGGGACTCAGCGCAGCGAGCTCGTGGGCTATCTCGCCGGAGCGCCCCTGGTGCTCGGGCGCGTGGCGGCGGTGATCCGCGAACGCCGCAACCGCCGCATGCGGACCTGGCAGCTCCCGCTCGTCGAATCCCGCCTCTACTGCCCGCGACGACTGGTCCCCGCGCCGTCGTGGGACGCGCTCGCGGCGCGATACGGTGCGCAGCTCGTTGACACGACGGACGGCATTCCCGAGCTGCCGCAGCATCCCTTCGCGTTGCGCGATGCGGCCGTGCACCGCGTGCAGTCGCATCGCGAGGCGCTCGAGCAGCAACTGGCCGAGCGCTGGTGCGCGGTCGAATGCGATCCGCTCTTCATCGACGGCGGCATCAGCGGCAGCGAGAAGATCGCCATTTCCTCGTGCACGGTGGGCGTCGTGAAGAGCCACCGCACGCTGTACGCGGAGGGCGACGCGCTCGACGCCGTGCTCGTGCTCCGGACGCGCGAGCGGTCGAGTGTCTTCCGCATCGATTCGCCGAAGCGCACCACGGTCGCGAGCTGGTACCTTCGCCTGCGCGAGCCCGAGGGGCACGACCCGATGTGGGGGCTGCTTCGCGTGGAGGTCGCCTATCCACCGCCGGAGAGCATGGACCGCATCGGGGAACGCGCGGACCAGGTCTCGCGCTGGATCCTCGCGGAGGCCTCGCCATTGTCGTTGCCGGATGCACGCTGGGATCGCATGGTGTACGGCGTGCGAGACTGCGAGGAGTTCCTGAGGGCCATCAACTGAGCGTGAATCGTGAAGCGTGAGACGTGAGACGTCATCTCGCGCGCATTCACGCTTCACGTCTCACGCTTCACGTCTCACGCTTCACGTCTCACAGCCGTCTGGAGTAGGATGTCCTCTCTGCTAGGAAGGGTCGTCGCCACCGAGCGCCGCCCCAATACGCCACACGAGTTCCACTTCTGGACGGCGCTCGATTCCCCGGTGGGCATCGGTACCATCGTGCGCGTGGATGGTCGCGATCCGGTGAATGGCGTGCTGCCCCAGGTGTTCGGCGTCGTGACCGAGGGATTCAGCTGGACCGATCTGGCCTCGCCACTGCACGACGTGATGGGCTTCGACGGTGCACCGGATGGCGAAAGCCTCCAGGCCACCGACCGCGCGGAGATCAGGCTGTACACCGCCGCTGTCCTTCGCCACGTGCCCGATGAGCCCCTCCAGCCGGTGCCGATGGGCACCGTATTCCTCGCTGAGGAGACCGACGTCGCTGTGGCGCTCCGCATGGATGGCTACCTGCGCGAAGGCGCACGCACGGGGATCCCCATCGGCGTCTACCGCGCCGGCGGCACCGACGCACCGATCTACCTCGACGCCGACTTTCTCATCGGACCCGAGGCCGCGCACCTCAACATCAGCGGCGTGTCCGGCCTCGCCACCAAGACGAGCGCCGTGGAGTGGCTGCTGCAGTCCATCTTCACGCATTTCCCCGTGCAGAAGGGAAGCGTGGCCGCCGTCTGCTTCAACGTGAAGGGGCCGGACCTCTGCTACCTGGACCAGCCGGGCGAGCTGGATGCCGCCGATCGCGCGCTATACGAGAAGTGCGGCGTCCCCGCCGAGCCGTTCACCAACGTGCAGTACTACGCACCGTACAAGTCGGACGGTGTCTCGCTCAACACCCTGCGCAGCAACGAGGAGCTGCTCGACAACGTCACGCCGCTGACGTGGGGGCTGCGCGAGGTGCTCCAGTACGCCGAGGTGCTGCTCAACAAGGACGACGTCGACGCCAAGGCGGACGCTCTGATCGACTTCATCAAGGAGAACGTCCTCGACAAGAAGTTCTCCGACCCGATGCTCGAGCGCGTGCACAGCGTGACGTCGTTCGCCGACCTCGACGTGTGGTTCCGCGACGTGCTGCGCGCGCTCGAAAAGAAGGACGACCAGAGCTGGCGCACCCACCACGTGGCCACGATCCGCAAGGTGCGCAACCGGCTCTCGAACATCTCGCTCCGCTGCAAGGGGCTCGTCGCGGACGACGGCGCCACGAGCGACCTGCCGTTCGGCAACTTCGACGATCGCACGGTGTACGTGATCGATGTCGCCGGGCTCGAGGAGGACGCCCAGGACCTGATCTTCGCCCGCGTGGTGACGAAGCTGCGCGAGCACCTCGAGAAGCGGGACCTGGGCGTGCAGCACGTCGTGGTGTTCGTGGACGAGCTGAACAAGTACGCGCCGGGCGACGGGCCGGAGACCTACGTCCGCAAGATGCTGCTCGACATTGCCGAGCGTGGCCGCTACCTCGGCCTCGTGCTGTTCGCCGCGCAGCAGTTCCGGTCGCAGGTGCATCGGCGCGTCGTCGGCAATTCGGGTACGGCACTGTACGGGCGCATGGACGGCGACGAGCTGGCGACGCCCGGCTACGCGGTGCTCAGCCCTGCGATCAAGACCAAGCTCGCCACGCTGGAGAAGGGACAGTTGATGGTGCGACATCCGCATTTCACGCAGCCGATCTTCGTGCGCTTCCCTCGCCCCGCCGTCATGCGCGGGCGCGACGGCGTCAGTCGGTACCCGTCTGCCGCCGCGATGCCGCTCGAGACAGCCGTGCTGCGGTCCCTCCGCACGATGGATCCCTCGCTCACGCTCGGCTGGCTCCAGGATACCGTGCAGCTGGCGAGCGACGAGGAGATCGTTCGCGCGCGCAATGCCGTGATCCGGGAGCGGCCGGACGACGTGCGACGCGCGTTCGCCTCGCACTTCCGTGCGGCGGTGGCACCGCGTACGGCCACGCGTCCGGCTGCGCCGGCTCCGCTTCCCGCGGCACCCTCCGATGACCCGTACGGGTTCTGAGCGCCGAGCGTGTTGAGGAGTCGATTGGTCGCCGGCTGTGCCGGCCTCGCGTGGGCGTGCCTGCTCCTCGGGACGGAGGCCGGTGCGCAGGCCGTCGCGCTGCGGATCCATCCGCGCGTCGGCGACACCCTGCATACCCGTCTCGACCAACGGATGGAGGTCTCCGCCTCGGACATCAGCGGCGCCGCGCGCGGGCGACCGCTCATCACGTCGGTCACGATCTTCTCGCGAAGCATCGTCGAGTCGTCGCTTGCCAGCAGCAGCGTCGTGCTCACGGTGGTGGACTCGGCGCACATGCGCTCCAACGACAGCCATGGCGCGGAGCAGGTCGCGGCCGCAGAGCGGGCCCTGGAGGAGCAGCGCCTGCTCCTGCAGCTCGCCAGCGATGGATCGGTCGAGAGCGCGAGCGACGGCGGCGGACGACCGGTTTCCCGCGATCTCGCGGACGCGATGGCGGCCATGCCGGCCGCCTTTCCTCGCCGCCCGGTCCGCGTGGGCGATGAGTGGTCGCGCGAGATGCCGCTGCCTTCCGGCAGTCCCCTCGGTTCGCGCGGCGCTGGCTACGTCAGCGCGCACTTCCGGCTTGATTCGCTCTCTCGCGGAGATCATGTCGCGTACGTCACCATGCACGGCGACATCCGGCCGGCGAGTGGCAACGATGGCGTGCAGCTCAGCGGCAGCATCTCCGGCGCGATGCGCCTCGATCGCGAGCGCGGCTGGATGACCGACTCACAGGTCACGGTGATCGTGCGATCTCTCGTCACGCCGCCGCCTGGGAGCGGCCGCGCCGCGATGCGATTCGTCACGCATGTCACGCAGCGGCTCCGCACGATGGACAAGCGCTGAACCCACGCTAGGTTCCAGCATGGCGCGAGGGGCCAACTCTCTCTCGCACAACCGGTTAGCGCACTTCTTCCCGATCAGTTCTGCGCCTCGTCCACCTCTCCGACCTCCATCTCGGCTACCGCCAGTACCAGCGGCTCACTCCGCGTGGAATCAACCAGCGCGAGGCAGACGTGGCGCAGTCGTTCACGCGCGCCGTCGACAAGGTGATCGAGCTGGCGCCGGACGTCGTGCTGATCGCGGGAGACGTGTTCCACCAGGTGCGCCCCACCAATACCGCGATCCTTCACGCCTACCTCCAGTTCGCGCGGCTGCGCGCGGCGCTGCCGGGGACCGAAGTCGTGATGGTGGCGGGCAACCACGACACGCCACGCTCATCCGAAACGGGCTGCATCCTGCGGCTGTTCGTTCCCCTCGGCGTGCACGTCATCGATGCCGAAGCGCACGCGCTCGACTTTCCGCACCTCGACCTGACGGTGCTCGCCGTCGCGGACAACCAGCACAAGCGGCCGAAGCTGGTGCCCACCGGCTCGCGCCGCTGGAACGTGCTGCTCCTGCACGGCGAGGTGGAGGGGATGCTCGGTCCCCTCGCCGCCACGGGTGAGCCCACGTCCGTCGAGATCCCGCAGGCCGAGCTGAACGAAGGCGCCTGGGACTACATCGCGCTCGGCCACTACCACGTCTATCGCCGCCTCGCGCCGAACCAGTTCTACAGTGGCTCGCTCGACTACACGAGCACCAACACGTGGGGCGAGCGCATCGAGGAGGGCATGGCCGGCGTGCCGGGAAAGGGGATCATCGAGCACGATCTCGCCACCGGCCGCCACCTCTTCCACCCGCTCGCGGGGACGCGCGAGTTCGTGGACCTGCCCGTCGTGTCGGCACGCGGCCTCACCACCGAGGAAGTGAATGAGCGCATCCTCTCGACGGTGGAGTCGTGCCCCGGCGGCATCGAGGACAAGGTCGTGCGCCTCGTCGTGCGCGACCTGCCACGTCACATCACCCGCCAGCTCGATCACAGGCAGCTGCGCGAGTTCCGGCGACGTGCGCTGCACTTCCACCTCGATACGCGCCGGCCGGAGATCATCCGCTCGGTGGGGCACGGTTCACCGAGTCGCCGGCCGTCGCTCGCCGACTTCGTGCGCGACAAGCTGCGCGAGCGCGTCGTGACGGGCGACGTGGACCGCGAGGCGCTGGTGCACTTCGGCCTCAAGTATCTCCGTGAGGCGGAAGAACGGGAGACCGGCTCCTCGTCGCCGGCGGCAGGCGTGGAGGGGTAGATGCGGCTGAACAGCCTCCGTCTCTGCAACTTCCGCCAGCACGCCGACACGTACATCACGTTCGACAGCGGGCTCACGGGCATCATCGGCGCGAACGGCTCGGGGAAGACGACGATCCTCGAGGCCATCGCCTGGGCGCTCTACGGCCAGGACGCCGCCCGTGGAAAGAAGGAGACGATCCGCTCGCTCCGCGCCGGCCCCAACGCGCGCGTGAAGGTGGAGCTGGACTTCGAGCTCGGCGGGCACCGCTACCGCGTGGAACGCGGCCTCACGCACGCCGAGCTCTATCTCGACGGCAACGAGGCGCCGATCGCCAACTCCATCACGGGTGTCGGCGACATGCTCCGCCGCCGGCTCGGCATGACGCGCGACGAGTTCTTCAATACGTACTTCACCGGGCAGAAGGAGCTCGACGTGATGGCGGCGATGGCGCCGTCGGAGCGCGCGCAGTTCCTCTCGCGCGTGCTCGGCTACGAGCGCCTCCGCATCGCGCAGCGCCTCGTCAAGGATCGCTCGCGCATGATCGGCGCCGAGGCGGCCGGCGTGCGCGTGGCCATGCCCGATGCGGCGGGCGTGGAGCGCCTGCACGCCGACGCCGCGCAGCGACTGGTGGAAGCGTCGGAGCGCGCGCGTCGCAGTGCCGAGCGTCGCGAGCGCGCGACGGCGCTGCTCAACGACCTCGCGCCGCGCTGGCAGGCCGCGCAGCGCGAGCGTGAGCAGCTCCAGGAGGCGCTCGCCGAGCTGCGCGTCGCGGATAGCGAGGCGACCTCCTACGCGCGCGACCTCGAGCGCGTGAATCGCGACCTCGCCGAAGTGGAGACGGCGTCCGCCGAGCTGCAGCGCCTCGCCCTGGAGCTCACCCCGCTGGGCGCGCTCGCCGAGGAGCTGCAGCGGCTGGATCGCCTCGCGAGCGAGGAGGGACGGCGCCGCACGCTGCTCGAGACCGAGCGCTCACTGGACGACGAGCTGCGGCGCCTGCGCGAGCGGCGCGAGCGCATCGAGACGGCGCCGGCGCTCGAGGAGGAGGTCACGCTCGAGCTCGAGCAGAAGCGCGCCGCGCTGGAGCAGGTGCAGGGCGAGCTCGAGGCGCGCCGTACCGAGTGGGTGCGCGACCGCCAGGAAGCCGAGACCAAGCACGTCGCGCTGCGACAGCAGTGGGTGGAAATCTCCGAGAATCGCGCACGCATCATGGAGAGCGGTGAGGACGGCATGTGCCCCACCTGCGAGCGTCCGCTGCACGATCACTATCGCACCGTGATCGACCACATGGACGAGCAGCTCGAGACGCTCAAGGCCGACGGCCGCTACTTCAAGGCGCGCCTCGAGCAGCTCGAGGACATGCCACCGGAGATCCGCGCCCTCGACGAGAAGCGGCGCACCGTATTCGAGGAGGTAGGCCGCCTGGAGCGACGCCTCGCCAAGGTGCAGCTCGCCGTGCAGGAGCTGTCGCAGCTCGTGCGGGACCTCGCGGCCAAGGAGCAGCGCTTCGAGCAGGTACGGAGCGATCGAGAGTCCATTCCCGAGGGATACGATCCCGTGCGGCACGTCGCGGCGCGACGAGAGCTGGAACGCCTGCGACCGCTCGACGCGCGCGCCACGCGCCT
>DASTGQ010000223.1:0-2446 GCA_035718985.1 Gemmatimonadaceae bacterium | reverse complement strand
AGCGCTGCCGCGGGCTGGCTCGGCGTGGGGTGCGCGCGGCTCACGCGGCTGACCTGCCCCTTCTCCACCTCCACGCTCTTGCCGCTGCCGGCGAGGTGCACCGAGCCCGTGACCGTGGCCACCGCGACCACGCCGTGTCCGTCGGAGGTGATGAAGAAGTGGCCGCCGTCGCTGTGCGCCACCGCATCGCCGCCCTCGGCCTCCACGTCGAGGCTGGCGTTCTCCGCCACGTCCGACTCGAGGCTGCCGCGGACCCGGGCGCGCATCTTCTGGCGGTGCAGCTCCTCCACGGTGAGCTGGCTTGCGTCGTGGAGGCGCAAGCGCAGGCCGTCGAAGGCCAGGTCGGCGTCTCCCTCCTCGGTGCGCACGGCGTCGCGGACGCCGAGCTGATCGCCGACCCGCGCCTCGGAGACGCTGCCGTCGGTGCCGTGAAGCAGCTCCACCTTGCCGCTCCTGGCGGTGACGACTGCGCGCTGCCCGCTGTCGCCGGCGATGCTGGCGACGGACGCCGACGGTCCCGCCGAGCGCGACCGCCCGCAGGCGAACACAGCAAGCGCGAGCGCGAGCGCCCGGGTGCGGACCGCCATCTCCCGACTGTACGGGGCCATGCGCGCACGAGGCAAATTTCCTTGCCGGTACGCGGAGGTAGGCGCTTTCCTACAGGAGCGGCAGCTGCCTTCTGCCGGGGCGGCAAAAGGTGTCCGCGGGCTCCAGGTCGTGGAATCCTTCGTTCATGCCCAGCCGCTTCACGGTGCCGTCGAAGAGGGCGCGCGCGGCCTGCGCGTAGTTCCCTTCGCCCTCGCCGCGCTTTCCGAAGCGCGCGTCGTAGAGCTTGCCGCCCCGCGCCTCCCGCACACGGTTCAGCACACGGTCGGCGCGCAGCGGCAGCGCCTGTCGGAGCCGCTCCTCGAACACCTGCTTCACCGACCCCGGCAGCCGCAGGAAGACGAACCCGGCCCGGCGGGCGCCCGCGGCATGGGCGGCTTCGAGGATCTTCGGGATGTCGGCGTCGGAGAGCCCGGGGATGACCGGCGCGATGTTCACGCCCACGCGCAGCCCCGCGGCGGCGAGCCGCTCGATGGTCCTCATGCGACGCTCCGGCGTGGCGACGTACGGCTCGATGGCGTGCGCGTGGGCCCGGTCCCAGATGGGGATGCTGACGCTGACGGAGACGCGCGCGACGCGGTTCAGTTCGCCGAGCACGTCCAGGTCGCGCTCGATCAGCGGCGCCTTGGTGATGATGCCGACGGGATTGCGGTAGGCGGCGCAGACTTCGAGGCAGCCGCGGGTCAGCCGGTAGCTGGCCTCGAGCGGCTGGTAGCAGTCGGTCACGCCGGAGAAGACGACCAGCTGGCCCTTCCACGAAGGCCGCTCGAAGGCCTCGCGCAGGAGCCGCGGCGCCTCCGGCTTGACGGTGATCTTGCGATCGAAGTCGGTGCCGGCGCCGAAGCCCAGATACTCGTGCGTGGGCCGCGCATAGCAGTTGTGGCTCACGACGCCGTTGGCGATGAAGTCGCCGGTGCCGGTGGTGATGTCGAACATGGGGAGCGAAAAGCCCAGCGGCTCGACCGCGACGACGCGCAGGCCGGCGGTGCTTTTGAGCGCCTGGCCGGCGATGTCGCGCTTGCGGGTGATCGCGGGGTCGACGGTGTGCATGAAGCGCAGGTGCTCCTTGAGGCCGCCGCGCACGCGCACGCTGGCGCTGCGATGTCCCCGACCCGGTGGCTCACCTTCGACGATCGCGTCGAATCCAAATCGCTGCAGAGCCACGACTGTGCTGTCGATCATCACCGGATCGGTGTTGCAGATGCGCAGGACTCCACGCGAGTAGCTTCCTTCGGCGTCGAAGATGCCGGCGAGAAAGCCCTTGCTCCAGTCGCGGTGCGGCGTCTTCGGCCATTCACACAGTCGCGTGATCTCTTCGAACGCCCAGCGGGAGGAGGCCCGTACGGCGTACATGGCGCGGCGAGCGCCGGCTGCCTCCGCGAACATGGAATCGGTCGTATACACGTCGAACTCGCGCAGGTAATCGTTTGCGCGAGCGAGAGCTTCGATGTCCGTCAACGCGAGACGGAATTGGTGCAATCCGTCGCCACGGATGATGCCACAGAGATATCCTTGCCTGTACGCGTCGGTGGGGTTCGGCGGAGCCGCAAACGCGCCCGTACCGAGGAGCTTGTCGTTCGTCGTCAGGTGCGCGCGATCGCGGCCAACGGAATTGGCCACGTACTTCCAGCCCCGGCGAGCGAGGAAACGATGGTTGCCGCTCGCGAGCATTTCCGTGCCATCCGCCAGGCGAATGCGGTACGCCGGCCGAGCGGTCGACCAGTGGTCGAGAACGCGCGTTCGCGTATGGAATCGCCATCGACCTCGAACGACAGTTCCATAAATGATATCACCTACCCGGATTTGCCGAATGGGCCTCGTCGTTCCGTCTCCCATGAGT